>JALZUX010000001.1 GCA_023301405.1 Granulosicoccaceae bacterium
AAAGGTGTGGGAGAGTCAGGATGCTCAGGGTCATTGCCCGCGTTATCGAATGCGATGATGAACGCATTGAGGCACGCCGGTGTTGGGGCGATGGACATGCCTTACACCCCCCATCGCGTTTGGCAGCACATGCAGCAAGCAGCGCTTGAAAAAACGGCTTAATGAATTATTAACTAAACCATCAGATAAAAAAACAAAGGCGGGCATGTGATCACACGATTACTACCGGGTGTACGGCGCAGTTTCAAATCACTGAGTGAAAAAGAAATACTAGCGTTGGCGATATCTTCTGAAGAAGACGATTCGCGAATATACCGCGCCTATGCCGACGGACTCCGCACTGATTTTCCGGCCTCGGCCGAAGTGTTTGATCGGATGGCTGAAGAAGAAAATCTGCATCGTCAAAGCCTGATTGATCTATTCAAACGTCGTTTTGGCGATAGCATACCGCTTATTCGTCGCGAACATGTTCGTGGTTACTACGAGCGCAAGCCCGACTGGCTGACTTCGCCGCTTAATCTTGAGAAAACACGCGCCCAAGCCGAGGATATGGAGCGTCAGGCAGAGCGTTTTTATCGCGCTGCGGCTGCCCAAACAAGCGATGCAGATACCCGCCGTTTATTGGGTGATCTTGCCATTGCCGAATCACAACACCAGCAGCAGGCCGTCCGGCTAGAGGAAACTTTGCTGCCGGATGAAGTGCGTGAAGGCGAAGATAAAGACGAAAGGCGGCAGTTTTTGCTGACTTATGTGCAACCCGGGCTGGCTGGACTGATGGATGGATCTATCTCAACGCTTGCGCCGATTTTTGCCGCCGCTTTTGCCACGGGCAATACTTGGACTACGTTTCTGGTCGGGTTGTCTGCATCAGTGGGGGCAGGGATATCGATGGGTTTTACCGAAGCTGTGCATGATGACGGTGTGCTATCAGGCAGAGGTTCACCCATTAAGCGCGGGCTGTCATCGGGTATCATGACGACGATCGGCGGATTAGGCCATACGTTGCCCTATCTGATCCCGCATTTCAAAATTGCTACGGGTGTGGCCATCGCCATTGTATTCGTTGAGCTGTGGGCGATCACCTGGATTCAACATCGGTATATGGATACGCCATGGGGAAGGGCGGCAATACAAGTTATTTTAGGCGGTGTTCTGGTCTTTCTAGCGGGCATAATAATCGGTAATGTCTGATCTATATCGATGAAAAGCAGTATTGATCAACAAGTTGTTAAATGTCTGTGTCAAAGCCATTCTGGTGACTGTCAAATACCTTAAACAATTGAACCAAAGCTGCTGATTTGCGGTATATTGCACCGTGGGCGGAGTGTATTGTCAGGCTGGTCTCAGGTGCCCCGTTCATCAGTAAAGACAACAAAAATGAGTAGCAAAATGTCCGGTGACTACAGCATCGAAGATCTCGATGCGCGCGATGATGCAGAACTAAAAAAACTTGATTGGAAGACCATGACCTGCCTGAATGGTCGGTTACTGGAGCTTCATGGTGAAGGTGAGCTTGGTAATGAAAAGTTTGCCAAGTTACCGCTGCGGCCTATTCTATGTATTGACCAAATAGAATGGATTGACGACGCAGGCATAGAAGCGTCGTTCACGTTTCCAGAAAGTGCCGATGACTGGGCATTTGACAACGAAGAATCGTTGGAGATGCTGTTTCAGGATCAACTTGATCAGCTGGTTGGTTTTTGGGGTTGCCGAAAAGCCGACGGTATTGGACGCGCATTGTCATCTGGCTCATCAACGCTTCACCAGTCACTGGATTTTCAGGCCGGTAGGCGTTTGCGCTATGTGATGGAAAAGCGTAAGTGGATGGAAAACAAAGTTTCTGGCGGTGGTGGCACAGCAGTGTTCAATGGGCGTATCCTTGACGACCAAGGCAACATACTGCTCGAGTCTAAAAACGTTATCGTCGGTATCCTCAAGCCTGAAGATATTGATGAATTGCGCAAGCAGCATGGAGGGATGCAAGGTGTCAGTGGAGCTCCATCACAAGCGGCTTCAACCGGCACGTTAACCATACCAATTTATGATGCCGCTACAGTTGTGCAGGAAGGCGAACCTGAACTGCTGACTTCAGTGGTCGCCACGCAACAAATCGATCCCGGTTTGTGGCCGCTGCAGTACCACTTTCGAGGTGATCCGGTGGTGCCCGGCAACTTCGGCACCCATGGAATGATCGCACTGCTCAAGCAGGTAGCCGCCAACGGTTTTGGTTTGACTAAACCAGTATTTTTATCACTAGGGACCAAAAAGTTTTCGGGCATGATCTTCGAAGATCCGAAGCAGATACGGTTCGAGCTAAAAAATGTGGCACTGCAAGACGGTAAGGTAGTCGCCCGTGAGGCGAATTTATATCTTGAGAATAGTCAGGCCGAAAGAATGATCGAAGGTCCTATCTACACCTTTAAGAATTTGGCAGTAGTGGACAGTTAGCGGAAGTAATCCAGCGCGTGGAATTTATTGCCTCATAGGCATTAGTTTGGTGCGGAACGGGCTGTAGTTGTAGCGTTTTGGCTTCGTACCGCTTTTAATCCGGCCTACTTTATGCCGCTGGTTTTGATCACAAAATTCTTTGTGAGCAGTATAAAATCACCATGAGTGAGCACTCCGCTTACCATTGATTCTGGTCACTCTAAAAATCTTTGCGCAACACAAGTAACTATTATCGCACTGTGTACTTGTCTACAAATCACGTTTCATAATTGGCACTATTTGCGCTACAAATGCGGAAAGTATTAACCAATTCCTTCGAGCTAATGATGTTTGGGGAAGATGTTTAGCAGTGAAGCAGTCGAGTTTAGTAGTGAGTACGTGTACCGGGGATTTAAATATAAAGTAAGTAGTGCAGTGGACTTGGCTGTCTTAATTAGTTCAGGATCTGCAACAACAGTCTCTCAAAAGTCCAAAGATGCCTCAGGTAATTATGATGGCGATTGGACTGCCAAGACTCTCAAAGCGTCAAGTGTACGTCGAAAATTGAGTACAGCCGAAGCTGTGCGACTGTAAGTTTGCTAGTGTAGACGCCCACTAAAATTGTTGATGGGCAGTACCGCACTGACTAGGTTCGAAAAGTAGTATCTAACGTCGTTGTTTAGATACTAACCAATAGCATCCAGGCTACTCGCCTATTGTTTGCCTGCTATTTTTCCAATGATATCCCACTCTTTTTTAGTGACTGGCTGTATTGAAAGTCGGCTGCCTTTTTTAAGTAATACCATATCAACCAGTGATGTTACCTCGCGTAGTTGTGTTAACGAAATAACATTTGGGTATTTCTGTTTAAACTTTACGTCTACCATCATCCATCGTGGGTTTTCTTCGGTAGATTTTGGGTCATAGTATTTTGCTTTTTTATCCAGTGCCGTGTGGTCCGGATAGGCCTCTTTGACTATCTCGACGACGCCGATGATCCCGGGTACTTTGCAGCTTGAATGATAGAAAAACCCCAGGTCGCCTTTTTTCATTTGATCACGCATCAGATTGCGCGCCTGATAGTTACGTATGCCATCCCAGTGATCACGCTCGCCTTTCATTGCACGAAGATCGTCAATGCTGAAAGCGTCGGGTTCTGATTTAAATAGCCAGTAGTTCATGTGGATGCCCGTTATGCTTTACTTTACAGTGGATGATACCTTAGTACCTGACAGTGCTCCATTGGCGACTTTAAAGGAAAGTAATTGACCCATCCATCCGACCCGGTTCTATCTGCCGAATTCATTACCGACGTGACAGCCCATATGAATAGCGATCACGCTGAAAGTCTGAAAGATTATGCGGCTGCATTCGCATCAATTGACTGGGCTGATTCAGTGCAGATGATTTCAATGTCAGTCACGGGTATAGAGCTTGAATGTCAGTCGGCTAATGGCAGGTGTGAAATGGTCTGTGTTGAATTTTCAAAACCTTTGAGCCGGCCTGAACAAGTGCGTGGGGCATTGGTGGCGATGGCGAAGCGTGCCCGGCAGACTCTGGAGGGGAGTACCAAAGTGTAGGAAGCCAAGGCGTATCCACCGCATGACGCATTCAGCGTTTTTTGGCGTTGAATTTATGAAAAGGGTGGATGCACTTGGGCTTATCTACCCTACAAATGCCATGCCTTTTGTAGAGTGGATACGCCTAAGGCGCATCCACCACATGACCGACAGCATTCTGGCTTTACGAAAAACATAAAGCGGTTGAAGGCCAAAAACTACCCCGTGTAAAGGTCGACAAGTTCAGTCGGATTCGGCTTTTGTCTAATGTTGAATGACTCTCTTTTTACGCCACCATAATCACGTGCTATAAGCATGTAGATTGATGGAATAATAAACAGAGTCAACAGTGTGCCAATTGCCATGCCGCCAACCAGCACCAGCCCTATTGAGTTTCTTGCTTCAGCACCGGCGCCAGTCACCAGCACTAGCGGAAAGTGACCTGCAACCGTGGCGAAGGTAGTCATCAGGATAGGGCGTAGTCTTGTTGCTGATGATTCGGTGATCGCCGCAAGTTTGCTTTGGCCACGCTGTTGTAACTTGTTGGCGAACTCGACCACTAGTATTCCGTTCTTGGCGACCAAGCCGATAAGCGTGACCAGACCCACTTGTGAATAAATATTCAGCGTGGTTGTCCAGCCATCTGTCCAGTACGGCAGATTAGGATTGGGCATCTTCATGAAGGTAAAGATAAGCGCACCAAACATTGCCAGTGGTACTGACCCTGCCAGAATAATGAAGGGGTCGCGGAAGCTGTTAAACTGCGCGGCCAACACCATAAAAATCAACACAATGGCCAGAGTAAATGCCGGCAGAAACTTGTTGCCTTCGCGGCGTAGCTGGCGTGACTCGCCGGTGTAGTCAAGTGAGTATCCTTGCGGTAGTATTTCTGCGGCGGCCGTTTCAAGAAAAGTTAATGCTTCGTCTAGTGGACGAATAGACACGCCACTGAGTTTTACTGCATTAAGCTGCTGAAAGCGGTTTAATGCTCGCGGCACTGTTTGTTGTTCAACGTGGGCAACAGAACTCAACGGCACCAGTTTGTTGTTCGGGCCGCCTATGTACAAATCGGTTATTTGATCTGGGTTTAGTCGCTCGCTGCGTTTGACCTGCGGGATAACACGATAACTGCGACCGTCGATGTTAAACCGGTTTACGTAGCCGCCACCCAGTAAAGTGCCAACATCTGATCCTATCTCTTGCAGAGACAAGCCAAGGTCGGCGGCTTTGTCGCGGTCTATGATCAGCTCACCTTGTGGTTGATCTATTTTGGTGTCGATGATCGGTGGAAAAGCAAACAAGCCCGATTGAAT
>JALZUX010000002.1 GCA_023301405.1 Granulosicoccaceae bacterium
CCGTTTAATTTTAAGTGGGTTACCGATTCTTTCGATAGGAAAACCAAGCCTCGACATGTCGGTGAAGCCAAGGGTTGTGTAATTTCCAGTTTGCACGGCGGCTTTTCCTGAGAGGCCGTGTGGCAGTGACTAAATGAAGTGATGTGAGATAATCCGACAGCTGATTTATAATATGGTTTAATTCACAGTTGCTGTTCAAATTAAATAAGCTCAGGTTAAAAAACACGTATGAATGATGTTATCAAGCTATTGCAATCTCACCGATCGATTAGAAAGTTCTCAGATAAGCTGATCGATCAGGAAACCATCAACGAAATAATTGCTGCAGGGCAGGCGGCTGCTACGTCAAGTAACGTTCAGGCCACCACTGTGATTCAGGTGTCTAATCCTCAAACGCGGCAAAAGCTGGCGGAAGCGGCCGGCGGTCAAAAGTATGTAGAATCTGCCGGGGCATTTTTTGTTTTCTGTGCTGATTTGAAACGCTCGGCACAAGCTTGTGAGCTACAGGGCGGCGCGTTTTCACAAGGCATGACAGAGCACTTTATTATCGCCACGGTTGACGTTGCTTTGTTTGCGCAAAACTGCACCGTTGCTGCCGAATCTCTGGGGATGGGTATTTGCTACATAGGTGGTTTGCGCAACAACCCTGTAGATGTTTCTGAAATGTTGAACCTACCTGAAAATGTATACCCGGTGTTTGGCTTATGTATCGGCTACCCGGATCAAGATCCAGAAGTAAAACCACGGCTTCCTCTGGAGTCGGTGTTAATGCAGGAAACTTACGATGCCGATCAGTTGGAACCGGGAATAGCGGCCTACGACGAGCACATACGCGCCTACTATCGATCGCGCACCGGAGGCAAAAAAGACAGTTGTTGGAGTGAAGAAATGCGCGCGCTGGTTGGCAAGGAATCACGTCCCCATATGCGTGGTTTTTTGCAGTCTAAGGGTTTCACCATGCAATAGCTTTGGAGTAACTATCTAGAGCACACTTGTCGCGTCTGTGAGCGGTGTCGTTCGTGCTTAAATCGCGGTGTATGTTGCCGCGCGAACTCCTATCATTGATTAACTAGCCATGAACATGGCGGAAGTAGGGGCAGGGTTAGGAATTGGCGTAGAGGACCTCAGGGTGGTGTGTGTGTTCCACAACGCTGAAGTGCTAGATGGTTTTCTGCTTAACGGCGTGATCATTGGGGCAAATGCATCGGCCTCAGCAAAGCTTGACGACAAGGGTGAGGCCAGCGGTGGCGAACTGATCATCAATAATATGTCTATCCACCAGATGACTGACAATGGGTTGGCTGTTGAGTTGATGGTCTCTGGTACGAAGTACTGGCCAGATGCGAGCCTTAATTAGTAATTGATGTTTCCCTGATCTGCAGCGCGTGGGGGTCTGCCATGTGCTCTGGTTCGGCCCTGTGAAGTATGGCGCTGTCGAGAAAATTAACCTAACGCCTGAATACTGAATGAACCTGCTACCAATGGTGATCTAACTTCAGTTAAGCTGATGAGAGTCACCAAAGCCTAGATGCCTAATTTGCAAGTCTAATCGAACTCTCATACTAATTTGCATGTGATTATCATGTCACCAGCAAACGGACTTTTCGATTTCAAGTGAGCTGCCAAACACCATTGTTTTAATTGGTGAGCTAGCTGCAGCTGCACTTGACAACAGTAACCCTTTAGGGTGATGCGGCAATACAACTTTTCATTTAACGTTTCTTTTTTTTGAAAGCAATCAGCGCCACGCAGTGTCCACAGCGGCCCTGATGGACCAACCCTCCTTTGGGCATGCGTGAAAACAAGGGCACTGCGATACAGTCTGTTGTTATCAAGGGCGGCATCTACTGGACAACAATTGTTGCCACTTACATGCGCAGATGGCAAAAAAACGGCTGGTGGAGTTGCGAGTTCAGGTGGGTAGTTATCGCGGTCTCATTGGCAGGGCTTTCTGAGGTATAAAGGCTTTTCATGCAATGGTATTTTTACTGTGCTTGATGAATGAAATTTTACGTATATTGCACGTTGTGGATGCGGTAGTCAGTTAGGCAGTAGGGGGCTTCAGTAGCTGTTTTTTTCAATGAGAAGTGTAATTCATCGCTGGGTAAATGCCTACCTTACTTTAAGAGAAAAGTATAGTTTGATACTGTATGTTTTTCTGTTGTTGTGAAGCTGCGCTGAGAGGCAAGTAACTGTATTTGTAAGGAAATTTGGTGTGAGGCAAATTCAAGAAAGGCATGCATATAGCGGGATGTAGTGATCGTTTAAAGAGCTAACAGCTTATGCTTGAATACTCGTTATAACGTAACCTTACCCAGCAGACATAAAACGTTCAGGCATGGCTTAGATAATGTCGATAGCTCTTGTGACTATTAACCAGAAATCGGTTAGGCTGTGTTGCTTAATATGATCTGGAATCTTGGTTTGAGCTTTGTGCGTTGGTGGTACTTCCGTTTTCTTCTTCTAACCTACGAGTGGTTTTAATCTTTGTATTTGTGGAGTTCGCCTACGCCCGGCAAATCGGTGCCGAGTATCGATAAATGATTTTGGCCGAAATTTTTTGTGGCCAAAAAGTTAGTGCGCTGAAAGCAGATGTACTGCGGCTGGAAACTGCCCGCCAGTCACAAATTGTTCGGACAAGCCAGAGCATAAAATCTTGTGTGTTGGTCTGTGTCATAGCGATTTTGTATTTGTGGACTCTATGGTTCAGCGTTGATATGAAGACGCTGTTAATGTGGGTGGTATCAATAAATTGCTTTAGTATTTGGAGGTTATGGGCAACTCTCAAAGTCAGTAAAAATATATCGACAGCAACTGCAGAACGTTTGGTAGAAAATGAAGCCATACTGGGTTTACCGGCAATAGCGCTATCGGCTGCATTTGGTGTAGGCAACTGGATCTTTAGTTCCCCGAGCGGGGAGTATACTTCGCTCACTGTCACGTTGTTTAGTTGTTTGTTCGCCGTTGGGTCAACAATAGGAACGGTAGCGCAAAGAAGAATATTAGCTCTTGTTTTGTTATTTAATCTTGGTCAAGGCGTTTTGTTCTTCGCAACACGGGGAATACGCGTTGACTACGGAGTCGCATTTCAAATATTCGCTTTAATGATTTTTCTTCTTGGGTTTGCCAAAAGGCTTGAATCGATTTTTGTGGGGCTGGTAAAGTCTGATCTTGAAGTTAAGTCGCAGAATGAAACACTCCGGCAAAGTCGGGCCGTTATCGAAGCTGCGCTACAAGAGGCGTTGAGAGCAAGAACAAAGAATCAGGTTCTGACAGAGGCGAGTCATGATTTAAGTCAGCCTCTGCACGCAATGACACTGTTTATCAATACTCTCAAAAACAGTGTCAAGGATAATGAGAAGCAAAGCGATCTAGTGGAAAAAATTGAAAGCTCTGCAGATATGTTGAAGCAGCAGTTTGATGGTCTAGTGGATTTGTCTCGATTTGATGCTGATGCAGTCACCGTGGACAAACAAAATTTTGATCTTTTCGCTCTGTGTGAGTTACTGCTGGAAACAAAAAAACCATCAGCTGCAGAAAAAAATCTTGAACTGCTGGTTCTGGGTAAATCAGTAATGATACATTCTGACCCGGTATTGCTTGGGCGGTTGATTGGTAATTTAATTTCTAACGCTATTAAGTTCTCCGATAATGGACTAGTAGAGATAGTGCTCTCAGAGATCAACGGGCGCTCATTGCTGAGTGTTACTGATTCAGGGTGTGGGTTCACTGAGATAGAGAAAGACAGAATTTTTAATGATTTTGTGCAGCTAGATAACGCTACAGGCGCTTCTTTCAATGGGGCGGGCGGGGCTGGCCTTGGATTATCTATTGTCCGGCGTATTGCTATACTTCTGGATTTGGAGGTGTCTGTAAAGTCAGATGCCAAAGTCGGGTCGATATTTACGGTTATGTTTCCACAACCTGACTATGTTAGTCGCCAAGGGAAAGCTTTAAACCTGGTAAACGACT
>JALZUX010000003.1 GCA_023301405.1 Granulosicoccaceae bacterium
TCCTTCTGCAGAAGGACCACCATGAGGCCTCGACTAATTAAAGCTCTTTTTAAGGCCTGCAAACCCTGTTATTGCTTAAGCTCGTTGAGTAGCGTTCTACCCTTGTTTTTGGCTATTTAAAATCATATCCGAAGCTTTTTCGGCGATCATGATGGTGGGGGCATTGGTATTTCCAGAGACAATCTCGGGCATAATTGAAGCATCAACCACTCGAAGGTTGCTTATGCCATGTACGCGCAGTTGGTCGTCTACTACGGCACGGTCGTCATGGCCCATTTTACAGGTGCTTGTCGGGTGGTAGATGGTCTGGCTGTATTTTCTGACTGCTTCTTCAAGCTCTGCATCTGATTCGTATTGATAGCCGGGTACGTGCTCATCAATAATATGTGGTGCTAACGACGGGGCAGCGGCTATTTTGCGTGCCACCTTTAGGCCGTTTACTGCGGTGCGTAAGTCCAGTTCAGTGGCGAGGTAATTCGGCTGTATTGACGGGTAGTCAATTGGGTCGGGCGTTTTGATATTTATTTCGCCACGGCTCTCTGGTCGGAGTTGGCACACAGACGTAGTGAACGCAGAGAAATTGTGGACACCGTCACCTGGCTTATCGGCGCTTAGTGGCTGCATGTGAAACTGAATGTCCGGACGTTGAATTTCCGGTGATGATCGAGTGAATATTGTCACCTGACTTGCCGCAAGTGTTAACGGACCGGTGCGGAAAGCCGCATACTGCATACCTACTTTTATTCTTTTCCAAATACTATTCAGTTCATCATTGAGCGTTTGTTCATGAGTCTTATACACTGCTCGAATTTGTAGGTGGTCTTGCAGGTTTTTACCAACGCCGATTAAATCATTGACTACTGGAATGCCAAGTGACTGCAAGTGACTGCCTTCACCGACTCCAGAGCACTGTAAAATTTGCGGCGAGCCAATAGTGCCTGCACTAAGTATGACCTCGCGGTTGCACATGCCTGTCATTTTTTTACCGCGATGGAGATACTCGACGCCTGTCGCTTGCTTGCCCTCAAAGAGTACCCGGCATGTATGAGCTTGAGTCAATACAGTGAGGTTCTTGCGCTTTTTGGCTGGACGTAAAAAGCCTTTTGCGGTGCTCCATCGAAAGCCCTTGTGTGCGGTTTGTTGAAAGTACCCGATGCCCTCTTGTTGTGCGCCGTTGTAGTCGTCGTTGATGGGTATTTGGCATTCCGACGCACCGGCGATAAAGTGGTCTGCGATAGGCCGGCGTAAGCGCAGATCAGATACTTTTAGCAGCCCGCCTGTGCCGTGGTATTCGTTGGCGCCTCGTGACTGGTCTTCTGATTTTTTAAAGTACGGCAGGACGCTTTGAAAATCCCAGTTTTTGTTGCCAAGCTCAGACCACCGATCGTAATCCTGATGTTGTCCGCGTACGTACAATAGTCCGTTAAGGGCGCTTGAGCCGCCTAGTACTTTCCCTCTGGGCCATTGCAGTTGTCGATCATTAATACCTGGGTCTTTGTCGGTCTTGTAGCACCAGTCAAATTTTGGATTGTGCATGGTTTTAAAATAACCAACAGGAACATGTAGCCAAGGGCTGTGATCTGGTTTTCCTGCTTCAAGCAGTAACACATTGTTAGATGGGTTTTCAGAAAGTCTGTTTGCAACAACGCAGCCTGCTGAGCCTGCGCCAACAATAATGTAGTCATAGTTAGTGGTACTATTGGAGTCTGCTGATTTAGTATCAGTTGAAGGCATGTGTTTGTTCCGTATATGCTGCAGAAGCAACAGTAGCACAGGGATGATAACCAGTGCTTTTCCCTAGAAGACAACAGGAGAAATAATGCAAAAGCTTGAAGGTAGAACAGCGTTTGTTACAGCGGCAGGGCAGGGCATTGGGCGTGCAGTGACTGAAAAATTTGCAGAACATGGCGCGCGCGTTATAGCTACGGACATAAACCCCGATTTGTTGTCCGGATACACAGGTCCAAATGTCCAAACGGCTGTTCTTGATGTTACTGACAAAAGCGCTGTTACTGCTGCGATAAAGAACGCTGGAGCGGTGGATATCCTATTTAATTGTGCCGGATTTGTTGCTAACGGGACTGTACTTGAATGCGATGAAGACTCATGGGATTTTTCATTTAACTTGAATGTTAAATCGATGTACTACACCATAAGTGCTGCACTACCGGCAATGCTTGCAAATGGTGGTGGTTCGATAATTAATATGTCGTCTGTTGCATCGAGCATTAAAGGGGTGCCGAACCGATTTGCCTATACAACCACGAAGGCGGCGGTTCTTGGTCTTACCAAATCTATTGCTGCAGATTACATCACTGATTCTATTCGGTGCAATGCAATATGCCCCGGAACCGTTGACTCCCCCTCTTTGCACCAAAGACTAAAAGACACCGGGGATTATGACAAGGCGATGGCAGAGTTCATAAAAAGGCAACCAATGGGACGCCTTGGTAATGCAGATGAGATCGCCAGTCTCGCCTTGTATCTGGGGAGTGAAGATTCTGCCTTTACTACAGGTCAGGCACACATTGTTGATGGTGGCTGGGCGTTGTAGGAAATCGTGCATTGTGTGTTTCCTGTGTTGTTGCCAATGCTGCTGGGCGCGACGTAAACTAGCGAGCAACAAACCCACTATGGCGAAATTGCCCGAGTAACTAATGAAATTATTGCGTGTTGGACCCGCTGGTCAGGAAAAACCGGCTGTGCTAGATGCTGATGGCATAATTCGAGATCTATCTGAACATTTGACCGACCTCGAAAGCTTTGCGCTGAGTGATGAATCACTCAGCAAGGTGCAAGCAATGGATTTGTCTAAGCTTCCACCCATTGATGCAGCAGGCCGTATTGGTGCTTGCGTTGGCAATGTTGGCAAGTTTATTTGTATCGGTCTAAATTATTCTGATCATGCGGCAGAATCCGGTGTGGAAGTTCCGCCCGAGCCGGTTATCTTTTTTAAAGCGACGTCTGCGATTTGTGGCCCGAATGACGATATCGAGATGCCGCGTGACTCATCGTCTCTGGACTGGGAAGTAGAGCTTGCCATAGTGATCGGTAAGGATGGCAAGTACATTGATGAAAAAGACGCCATGCAGCATATCGCAGGCTATTGTGTGGTAAACGACGTTTCTGAACGTGAGTTTCAACTCCATCGCTCCGGGCAGTGGGTTAAGGGCAAGTCCGCAGATACATTTGGCCCCATCGGGCCTTGGTTGGTGACTCGTGATGAAGTGCCCGACCCACAGAACCTAAATATGTCACTGAGTGTTAATGACAAAGTGATGCAGAATGGCTCAACGTCTACCATGGTGTATCAGGTTCCGTTTCTAGTTTCTTATGTGTCCCGGTTCATGAGCCTTCAGGCCGGTGATGTCATTTCCACTGGTACTCCCCCGGGTGTCGGGCTGGGCATGAAGCCGCCTCAGTACCTTAATATTGGTGACAAGATATCACTATCGATCGAAGGCCTTGGTCATCAAAGCCAGAAGGTCGTTCAAGCAATGTAAAAGGAAATTGCGTAAGGCCTGTTAATCTGGAGCCAGTACCTCTACAATACCGGCAACAGCAAAATTGCTCTGTTGCGCGCCCGTAGCTCAGCTGGATAGAGTACCTGGCTTCGAACCAGGTGGTCGGAGGTTCGAATCCTTCCGGGCGTACCATTTAATACCAAAAGGCTTAACGATTTTTATCGTTAGGCCTTTTTTGTTTGTGGCTCTGTGCCTTAATCATGAGTTAGATGCTTCGGCACATTAGCGGATGACAATGAGTGTGTGCCGCACTCAAGGTGGGCCAAGCCTGCTCGGAATGCTGGAAAGCTGAGTTGAAGTGCCGCTCAGGCCCACTGATTCGTCAATAGTAGGTAGAAGGATGCCTGAG
>JALZUX010000004.1 GCA_023301405.1 Granulosicoccaceae bacterium
AAATTCATTTCGAGGGAATTGGTATTTCGACAGGCGGCAATGGAGGCAGACATTAACGATAGATGATAACTCCATTCAAGACGAGCCTTTTGAATATACCGGGTATGCTCAAATTGAACACAATACATTGACAGTCTATGAAACCTCATATGACAGATTAAGCTGCGAAAGATCGGGTAACGCACCTGACCCAAACCTACCGACGACAATCAGTGAATTTCAAAAAGCAGAAAACCTTTTACTCAACGATATGTTAGATCAAACCTTTCAGTGTCGACTGCTTGAAAGTCTTGGAAGAACTGAGAATACTTCCTCTGATATTGGGTGGCAAGTCAATAACATAGAAGAGAGTTCATTCGATACAGTTTTGACTTTTAACCCGACGTTTCTATCAATCGACGATACTGGAGAGAGGCGTTATCAATCAACGCAAGGGTATTTGTTTAGCAGTTTAGGGCAGCCGCTCAGGTTCTCACCGGCCTTTGGTGATCTGAAGTATAGAGATGGCAGGTTTTATGATCTTCAGAGTAGTACCAGCGCCTCTTACAGCCATCTTCTCGCCAAGAGGATTGGTGACAACGTGATTCTGGAAAAACACAACTTCTCGCGAGCGTCTGGGGGTGGTGCTGACGATTTCAGTTACTATGTATGCCCTGTCAATAACTAAGCTTGGCTGTAATTGAAACACACAAGCGGTAAATTTCACAGGTAGTTATTTAGCAAGCCGAAATAGCGTCATGTTGGTATGCTCCAACTGACGCTGGTCGGCCAAATGTAGAAACTCCCGAAAGACTGCTCTGGTATAAATCGGGAGTAACTCGTTAAACATAACGCCCGTTATTGGTAAAATAAAATACTGTTAGGCTTTATTCAGGTGATCCATTTACCTTGTGAAAGTACCTTGTGAAAGTACTTGGACACTTACAGCATTGAGTCCATCGGGAACTTAATAAACCACAAGACCCGGTAGAGACTACGAAACTTCAAGCGCTTCAACATCCACGCCACAACCCCAGCCAAAATCCCCAAAAATACACAACAAAACCCAACCCCGATAGCACCAAACTTCAACACAGCAAAAGACGAATAGATCATGGCAATCCAATCTGGAAAGTTAAGGGCTTGCGCCAACATGACAAACGAAGTCAAGTTCTCGAGCCCATCAAGCATAGTACCTATCGGAATAAGCCAGGCCGCCAGAGTCAACATGAGAAATCAGCCTGAATGGAGAAATTGAAAGCAATGTGTTCAGGTACATTCTTTATTGCCGATCGCCTAAACAGTCACACGCTAACGCTTGCGGTTACCACCGCTAAGCTGTCATCAACAGCCAACTGCTGTGGCAGTAGGGCAATCAGGCAAGCCCCAATTGGCGACCGATAAACTTTTTGACAAAAGCCTGACCAGGCAAATCACTGGTGAGCAATTCGCGCAGGTGGTTCTGCGTTTGCTCGACGCAGCCGGCGTTGTCAGCAGCACTCATCGTATGTGAGTAGGCGTTTATCACGTCAACCGAGCTGATGTCGTAGCCGTAGCCCTCAATCAACCAGCGCAGCGCCGCCAATCCGGCTGCGACGGCGAACTGCGGCTTTTTTTCTTGAAAGTCGCGAGCAGCGCGCGTGAGCGTTTGCGGTGAGCAGGGTGTGCGATTGGCAAGCACAATCGCCTCGTCAAACATTTTCGCATCCTTGGCCGCGGCGAACCACTTGCCTTCCTCGCCCGGTGTGTGGGCCACGAGGTCGTACAGTATGTCTGACGGTTTTTTATCAGGATATTTTTTAACCACCTTGCGAAACCAGGCGGTATAAGTGCCGGCGTGGTTTGCTGCCAGTCCATAGCGGTCGTATGCCTCATCGAGCATTCCGGATGCGATCAGCCACTGCTCGCAGAGCTGGTCTATATCAAGATCGCTGGCCCACGAGCTTCGGCTGCTCTCGGCAAGTTGAATCGCCTCGGCCGTTTTACCTTGCGCTGCCAGTGCTATCGGCGCCCATCGTTTGTAGGGCCAGAAGGTTGTATCCTTCAGCAGCTCAATCATCTCGTCGTGACGGGCCGCGGTGTAGAGCGAACTGAGGCATGCGGCGGTGCCGTGAAAGTGCCCTCGCAGGTCTTTGTCTGGCGATAGCGCCATGCGGGTCGCGCTAATAAGTTCATCCGCCCACCGGGATGCGAGCTCAGGGCTTGCGCATAGTGCTCCCCAGTGTTCAGGCAGGTTCTCTATGTACGGTATCTGATCGGCCGCGCTTGCCTCGAACAGACGCTCAAGCCATTGCTGGCGCGTTGATGGTTCAGCTGGCGCCTGCGCGATGATGTTTGCCAGTTCCTCGACAGCCTTGTACACCGCACTGCCGATAGCACCGGAGGAGCTGTCTACCTGTTCGATCGCGGGTGATAGCTTCTCGAGAAACAGCACAGCCCCCGCTGCGGCCAGCTCAGGATCCGAGCGGTTGATCTTTTTGATCTCCGACACAGCCTCTCTGATGCGTTTGATGGCAGGCGGTGATTGCCAGCCGAAAGACTGCCGGCGAAAGCGCGCGCGGAATGTCCATTTGTGTGTTGATGTCTTTGCCATAGGGTCTGTTGAATTC
>JALZUX010000005.1 GCA_023301405.1 Granulosicoccaceae bacterium
CCGGTTGGTCGCAAGACGGCTTTTCGTTAGTTTTCGCCGTTTGAAAAGTGACTCCCGCGGAAGGCGACATCTAGACAGCAGCCCCCGGCAGGGACACCACTTAATACAGCGGCCCCCGGCAGGGACACCACCTAATACAACAGCCCCCGGCAGGGACACCACCTAATACAGCAGCCCCCGGCAGGGACACCACCTAATACAACAGCCCCCGGCAGGGACACCACCTAATACAGCAGCCCCCGGCAGGGACACCACCTAATACAGCAGCCCCCGGCAGGGACACCACTTAATACAGCGGCCCCCGGCAAGGACACCACCTAATACAACAGCCCCCGGCAGGGACACCACCTAATACAGCGGCCCCCGGCAGGGACACCACCTAATACAGCAGCCCCCGGCAAGGACACCATCCAACACAGCAGCCCCCGGCAAGGACACCATCTAATACAACAGCCCCCGGCAGGGACACCACTTAATACAGCAGCCCCCGGCAGGGACACCACCTAATACAACAGCCCCCGGCAAGGACACCATCCAACACAGCAGCCCCCGGCAAGGACACCACCCAACACAACACCCAACACAACACCCAACACAACACCCCCGGCAAGGCCCCCTAATCTATCGTACTATTATCCGATAAAAAGGAATTCCGCCATGGCACAAAAAGAAGCCAAACCATTTAAAGATTGGTTCGACCGAAAGGCAGCAGTCGCACTCGGCCAGCAAATCGGCAGTGCGCACCCTGACTTTGATCAGCAATTATTTGTGCGCCATTGTGTTAAAAAAATCACCCCCCTTGAATTCAATGCCCGGGTAAAACAGTTTGCCGCTGCAATGGCGTTAACGCTCCCTGATCATTATCCAGATGCGATATCAGTGGTGAAAAAAAGTCTGCCGCCTTCACTGCCCGGCTATGAGTCAATAACGGACGGTTGGTTGCAATGGCCGGTCGGCCAATATATTGCCGACTATGGTCAGGACCACTTTGCAGAGTCTATGGATGCTATGGCTGAACTGACTAAACGATTCAGTTCAGAATTTGCAGTACGTCCTTTTGTAGAACATCAGTCGGATGCAACCTTTGATTATTTGTATCAACTTCTTGATGATCCTAATCCACACGTTAGACGCTGGTGCTCTGAGGGGTGTCGAACGCGTTTGCCATGGGGCAACAAGCTTCATGATCTGATTGCTGACCCCTCGCCAATTTGGCCGATACTCGATGCCTTGAAAGATGACGATGAAATTTATGTCAGGCGTTCAGTGGCTAACAACATGAATGATTTGTCGAAAGATCACCCTAAAGATGTCATGGCCCATTGTAAGGCGTGGCGCAAAGAAAAAAGTTTGAAAGTAGATTGGGTGATTAAGCACGCTTTAAGGGGCTTGATAAAAGCAGGTGATAGCCAGGCGTTGGCGCTGATAGGGTTTAACAGACCGAGTAGTATTGGTGCGGTAGTGGGTGTAAGTCCGCGTAAGGTGAAAATCGGTGAGTCATTAACTGTTAGCGCTATTATTAAAAATGAATCAACACGACAACAGGCGCTGCTAATAGACTATGTGGTGCATTACAAAGGTAAGCTGACTGCTGAACGGTCTAAGGTATTTAAGTGGAAAACTCTTAATCTTGCGGCCGGGCAGTCTATTACTCTTGATAAAAAACACCCAATGCGATTAACCACCATAAGAGCTCTGTATCCGGGAGCCCATCGAATTGAGTTACAAATCAATGGCCGGATAGTGGCGAGCACTGATTTTCAGTTGTTGCCAGGTTAGCTATTGGTGCGCAATGAAAGCAATAGCGTGTCAGTATGAGTTTTATTAAAAATCAATATTGCAATTGTTCAGGGCGCACTTGTTGCGGCCATGGGCGGTGTTGTTGGCACTTAAATACCTATACGTTACGCGTGAACTCTTGCCCTCATCAATGATTAACTGGGCACGATGGGGACACTCTGAATAGTTACATTTTTTTATATCAGGTAGCGGCTTATTGATAACGTTTAATAGCTTCCACCAGTAGTCCACTGCCTACAGAGTTATATAAATCTCCAGCGACTTTCCGGGCATTGGGAAAGGCTTCGGCAATGCAGTTTTGCACCATTGGAAGTGCGGTGGAGCCACCAGTAGTGAAAACGGTTTTAATATCTTTGTGCTGCAAACCTGCTTGAGTCAAGGTTTCGTCAAGGGCGCGGAAAATTTTGTTCATATCTCTTTTTAGCGACAGGTGTAATTGTTCCTGGGTCAAGAGGCAATTGTTAATGGTTAGGTCAGAGCCGTCTGAAAACAATGACTGGAGATCCACTTCTGTTGCATCGCAAGACGACAGCTCGATTTTAGCCCGCTCGACTAATGCTGCGAGGTGATGACCTTTTTTGCGCTTTAGCAGATCCAGTAATTTGTCGATGGGTGCTTTGTTGCTTAGGTCTAGTCGAAGTTGATTAAGCTCTAGCAGTACGTCGCGTTGGTACATCAGGTGAATTCGGTGCCAGGTAGCAAGCTCGAAATAGTAATGCCCCGGCATCGAAAGTTCTGGCCTTGCGGCCATTGGCATGCCCATGCCAAACTCCGGCATAATACTGGTGACCGACAGATGTCGGTCAAAATCAGTGCCGCCCAAATGAATGCCGTGGTTAGCCAGAAAGTCACTTTGCCTATCGGTTTGTTGGTGGCGTTCAGGCGATAGTCTGATCAAAGTGAAGTCAGATGTTCCACCGCCAATATCCACAATCAACGCAAGCTCCTCTGAGGTAACGTTTTTTTCATAATCCATTGCGGCGGCGATTGGTTCAAATTGAAATGAAACATCTTTGTAGCCTGCTAGCCGTGCTATTGCTGCTAGGTGTTCTTCGGCGGTGCTGTCGAGTTCAGCATCAGTGTCGTTGAAATAGACGGGCCGGCCGATAACAACGGATTCCAATGCGGGTGAATTTTCCCCCAGAAACTTTTCTGCTTGTTGCTTAAGGCTGGCGACAAAAAAACCGACAATTTCATCATAAGTGTAGAAACGGTTTTTTACCTGTGTGGTGTCTGCCATAGACGCACTGCCCAGCAGGCTTTTCATTGATCGCATCAAGCGACCTGGTTCTCCATTGGTGTATCGGTTAGTGGCGTCCCGCCCAAAGCTTATTTGATCAGCCTCGAAGCCGAAAAACAGTGCGCTTGGCAATGTGGAATGCCAATGACCGTCTGAATCTTGTTCCAGCGGCACCATGGTTTGTTGATTGTTCTGCAACACGCCGATGGTTGAGTTAGATGTGCCAAAATCAAGGCCGCAAATTGTCATGATGTATCTCGAAATGCAGTCGGTTGAACTGAACGGCGCTACCAATCCAGTGAGTTTAGTCGTTGATGGTAATAAGGGGAGGGGGGCTGTTGATCTAATTAGTGCTCATTCAGAAGCAAGCGCTACTGCGGCCGACTCAGGCGCACAATTAGTCATCGACTCATGAAGTTAATTTTGATTGACCCATTGTTGGCGAGTAATGGCCCCGTAGGCAGTAGCAAAATTTAACTTACCTGAATGGTCGTTGCTACGTGCTCTTTGTGGATGGCCACAAGTCAGTCAAAAAGGTCTGTGTCTAAAAGTTTGATGGCCGCTTTTGTCAGATCAACCAGGTTCAATGATTCCAGTTCAGATAGCGAGAACCATGCGCATTGATCGGTGGTACCGTTTTTTTCAAATTCCAACTCACCACTAATGTAGTTGGCGGCGTAGATCAGCCTGATAGCGTGGAAATCTTCCGCAGTGGCTGTGCTGAGTCTGGAGTCTACTCCCACAATGCCGTTGACGGTTACCGTTAAGCCTGTTTCCTCTTTGACCTCCCTGATCATTGCGGCTTCCGGGTGCTCGCCGAAATCAATGCCGCCACCGGGGAGTGTCCAGTAACCTTGCCATTGCGGCACTTGTTTCGAAAGTCGACACAACAGTAGATGGTGATCTTTTTGTATGATCCCGTAGGCCGCAATGCGTGTTTGCTGTGTTTTCATTGTGCTGTGACCTAGGCTGTCCGAGAACTACTATCTATTGCGGGCGCGGTCTTTCGGCCAGCTATTCCGATTAATATCGTTAAAGAAGAATGATTAGTCCCCCTATTGATCGAAATATCTGGATTGTCGATTAACTGAGGTATACAGGCTCCTGTGTCCGATGCGAGCACCATATCAACTTGCGGGAAGTGTGACTAAGATATTTTGCTGTATGTGGGTTAACGTTAAAGCTTTGAAATGATTGTGCGCTTTTTATAGTAGCCAAGAAGCTGATTAATCACAGCGCCCGTAGCGGCGCATGATGTCAATCAGTTGCGTGTGATCAATAGCCCGGCACAGATTTCCCGCTGGCCTAGGTGTTGTCAGGTCGTCAGTGGCGACTATCGCGTTTAGTACTGACTCTTCCACGGCTTCCACCGTACTTAGGTAGAGATCATCGAATAGGTGGTCGTTAAGCATTTGTAGAGGATTGACTGGCGTGGCGATTTGCAGGATTGGTTGTGGGTTGGCGGTCGAATACGCCAGAAAAATATCGCCGAAACTATTCTCACTCGTGCTGCCTGCGCGCCTGATACCAATTGCTGCGCAGCGTGCGAGGCGGTCTAGTTGATGGGGGAGCAGCGGCGCATTGGTACCCACAATCACGATGATTGATCCTTGCTCTGGCTGTTGCTCCTCATTGAGTCTGTTGGCAGTCAGGTGCTTTCTAACGGATACGCCCAGCGGCGTAAACCATGGCCTGA
>JALZUX010000006.1 GCA_023301405.1 Granulosicoccaceae bacterium
CAAAACCTACCACCCCAAAACCACAAGACACACGCACATGACCACCGCAAAAGAAGCTCGCCTAACCCTTGCCGACCGATTGGCCCACTTGAGCTACCCGTTGGCCTGCAAGCTTCTGGGGCCAGAAGGGGCGCGGCTTATTATCAACGGCTCGAAATACGATCTTGATGTCTACAGTCAGGTACAGCTGGATAGCAAGCGGTTCAGGCTGAGCTTTGCGTTACCTGATAAGGCTGTGGTTACGCTTAAGCTCAGTACTCGGGCAAAGCAACGGCTACGGTATCAATGCTCTGAATGTAACGATGCTTGTGCACACGTTGGTGCCGCGTTTTCTTTGATACTGGAAGAAAAAGTAGCACTTGGGCTGGCACTGGTCCCGGCATCACAGAACGTTCCTATTGAAGCGACTGATGAAGAATTAATCGACATCGAAATTACCGCTCGTGAAAAACGCGCAGAAAAAGAAAAAATGCGTGTGCAGTCTGCTGATACTTCAACCCCGTGGACCGACTATCAAGTCACCAGTAAGGTGTCTGGTAAAACATATCGCGTGGCATTGCGTGGCATGCAGCGCGGTGATTCTTATTGTTCTTGCCCTGATTTCCGCAAGAATACACTGGGCACCTGTAAGCATGTGATACACGTGCAGCGCAAAATTGCACGAAGGTTTAGCCAACAAAAGCTTAAGCGTGGTTTTAAGTTGCGACAGGTCATGGTTTATCTGGACTACGCTGAACCTTTATCACTTCGACTACGCGCACCAGACAAACTCGACAACGATACACTTCACGCGCTCATACCATTTATTGACCAACCAATTACTGACTTACGCAAGTTGGTGCGACTGCTAGCTCGTCTTGAAAAGCAGGAAATTCCAGTAACGATCTACCCGGATGCCGAAGAATACATACAAACACGTTCGCTACATGAGCGCCTGCAAACGCAAATTGCTGACATTCAAGCCGCCGGTGCTAAGCACCCGCTACGCAGCTCGTTATTAAAAACTGAACTACTCCCTTACCAATTCGAAGGTGTATTATTTGCCGCAGCAGCAGGCCGTGCGATCCTGGCTGACGACATGGGACTGGGCAAAACCATTCAAGGGGTTGGTACTGCCGAAATGCTTGCACAGCTAGCCGGTATCAGCAGAGTACTGGTGGTGTGCCCGGCCTCATTGAAATCACAATGGCGCAGTGAAATTCTGAGGTTCAGTGATCGAGACTGCTTGGTGGTACTGGGTAAAGCAGAAGACCGCGCAGCGCATTATTCAAACAACGCTTTTTTCACAATATGTAACTACGAGCAAGTGCTGCGTGATGTTACACACATCGAGCGCAACCAATGGGATCTTATAATTCTTGACGAAGGGCAGCGGATCAAAAACTGGGAAGCTAAAACCTCACAGCTAATAAAAACCTTACGCTCTACGTTTGCACTGGTGCTATCAGGTACGCCCATGGAAAACCGTCTTGATGAACTGTACAGCGTGATCGAATTCATTGATGAGCGTCGCCTGGGGCCGGGCTTTAAATTTTATAAGCAACACCGTGTTGTCGATGAACGTGGCAAGGTGCTGGGCTATCAAAATCTGGCGCAGCTGCGAGAGAACCTGAAGCCCATACTGCTCAGACGCACGCGCGCGTCGGTGCTTAAGGATCTACCGCCACGCAGCACAGAGATCATTCGCATTACGCCCACTCAGGAACAAGAAGAAATGCATGGCAGTCATATGCGTATTGTCAGCAGTATTGTTAGTAAGCCCTACATCACAGAAATGGATTTATTACGCTTGCAAAAAGCACTGTTAATGTGTCGAATGTCTGCCGACAGCACACTACTGGTCGACAAGCAACCACCCGGTTATTCCAGCAAGCTTGATATTACCAATGACTTACTGGCGCGCCTTGGCAGCGAAGACCACAGTAAATGCGTTTTGTTTTCCGAGTGGACTACCATGTTGAGCCTGATCGAAGAACAACTAAAAGCCCACAATATTGGCTACGTCAGGCTTGACGGAAGCGTGCCACAGCAAAAGCGCGGTGCACTGGTTAAGCAATTTGAAGAAGATGACAACTGCTGTTTTTTCATCACTACTAATGCAGGTTCTACCGGACTAAATCTACAATTCGCCAACACCATTGTAAATGTTGATCTACCGTGGAACCCCGCGATCCTTGAACAACGCATAGGCCGTGTGCATCGCATGGGGCAAACTCAACCGGTACAGGTGTATATTCTGGTGACCACTGGCACAATTGAAGAAAACCTGTTGGCCACACTTGCCGCTAAACACGAGTTATCAAATGCTGCCCTTGATATTGATTCCGAGATCGACCGCGTAGATCTGGTTTCTGGCATGGAAGAGCTTAAAAAGCGACTGGAAGTACTGTTAGGTACAAAGCCTGAGGCCTCTGTCGATGAATCGCAAAAACAACTGACAGAGCAACAGGCAACGGTAGCGGCACAACGTGAGCGCATGAGCCTTGCAGGCGGCCAACTGATGGGGGCCGCGTTTGAATTTATCGGACAAATGATTCCAGATGCACCAAACAAACCTGAAACAGACAAACTGACCGAAGATCTATTGCAGCGATTT
>JALZUX010000007.1 GCA_023301405.1 Granulosicoccaceae bacterium
CGGGAATTCTGCCCTCCGCCTTTATCTGGTATCGCGAAGCGCCGTTGCCTGTGGCATCTAGCGTCCAACCGGTTATTGGTGCTGTGCCGAGATAGGTAAACGTTACTTGAGAGGTAACATTAGGGCTGTTGAGGGCGATCTCTTCCGTCACGCCTGATCCGGGGTTCAGCAATGCTTTCTTCAGAATGGAAAGGTTATCTATCGTGTGGTCGACAGCGCTCTCTGACGCCTGAAACGTTGTCACTTTTTCTTGGTAATTTCTAGTGGTTTGTTCACCCAGGGTTGCGGTCTTCAAGGAAACCGATGCAAGTAGCGTGATGAAGATTAATAGCACTAGGGCGGTAATCAGGGCGGCGCCGTTTTGTTTTTTGTTACCGCTGTAGTGTGGCATGTAGATACCGTCTCAGAAAAAATTGCTAGAGGAACACAGGTTTAACGATGCTGGCTGGTCGTGTGTTAATAATGTCGGCGTCCTACGTGCATAAAATATCGGCGGAGGTTTCCGTTAGTTTAATTTTTTAACGATATTTTTTGCAATCCCATTTTAGGTCACAGGCCCAAGAGCAGTGATTTACTGTGGGCTTCTTTTGGCGGTTGTTACGATCAATCCTCCTTTTGAAGAAGGGTAGGTATTCGCCTCAATCGATCAAAATCTTACAGACTCTAATTTACCATCAGGCGAGACCTTTCCATATCAACTTGTTGCTTCACATGTCGTCTGATCAAGATTGGACCGTGGCGAACTACGCTTCCTGCTCGATCAAGAGACCTGTGTTTCGCACTATCACCGCTGAATGGACAGCCGTGGGCAATCCCGATTAATAACCTGGGAAAATTCATTGGGTAAAATGAAGCATCAACGACTATTTGTGAACCAGTCTTTTGTATTTTGTAAAAGGGAATCACTTTGGAGTAAAAATTATTAAAGATTTACTGTGAGCAGGCGAAAGGGGGAGCAGCGTTAACGCTAAAGGCAATTCTCAAGCGAACAGTTTTATTAACCGGACGTGCGTGTAATGATCGAGTTTTTTGGAAAGAAGGAAATGGGAAAAATAGCTGTAGCTATGACAGCAGGGATGCTGACATTTTCTTCTGCACTGTTGGCTGCAGATATTGACGTTTATAACACGTCAAAGCTATTACCGTACCCCCCATACGAGCAGACGGGTGATGTAGCGCCTCCAAACCCGAACTATCCAAATTTAATGTTTGTTCTAGATGCCTCATTGTCGATGGACGTGGTCGATAAAGGTCACACAACCACGCGGCTTCAGCGCCTGCAAGATGCCATGAAAACCGTGCTTAATTCGGCCGAACAGGTAAATGTCGGGTTAATGCGGTTCAGCAACAGAAACAGTGGCGGTAGAGTTATATACCCCATGTCACCCATTGAATACGCACGTGAAGATGCTATTTCTTTGGTAGATAATATGGAGCTTGAATATTGGACTCCTACCGTTGGGGCAGTTTTGGAATCAGCCTACTATTATGGCGGTCACGGCGTCGCCTATGGTAAAACAAGGTTTAGTCAGGTTAATAAAAGACACACTGGCGTGCATTTTTCACGGGTATCCCATCCGGATAGTTATACTGGAGGAGAGGTAATACGAGAGGCAGGTTGTTCTGATGCCAATCTTAGTGACCCGAGTTGTGGTAGTGAAAGAATAGATGGCGATCCAGTTTATCGCTCACCGATTCAAAGTGAGTGCCAGCAAAATTTTCAGGTAATTATCTCAGATGGTGCCGCAACAGGAACGGTAAATAGAAACTGGGTAGAGGGTCTCGCGGGTACACGCTGTGCTTGGTCTCAGTCAAACACTTGCGGTGTAGAGTTAGCCGAATTCATGGCAACTGAGGATCAGTCGTCTGAGGTGCCAGGGGTAAACACCGTAAAGACCTATACGGTAGGTTTTAATTCTAGTCTTCCATCACTGGAAGCTATGGCGGAAGCAGGTGGGGGGATTTATTACCAAAGCTCCTCAGCGGACGAGTTAGCCGCAGTGCTGACTAATGTTCTTGGCGCAGCCAGTGCCCCAGCGGTGACCTTTTCACCCCCTACCATCACAATTGATCCTGATACCCTTAATTCAAATCGGAATGACGTATACCTTACCCTGTTTGAGCCCAGCCATACACCGCTGTGGTCGGGAAATCTTAAGGGTTACTGGTTCGATGGTCAGTTAATGGATTACTCCGATCCAAGAAAACCAGCGATTGATCCTGCCACAGGGTTGATCGTTGATAACGCTAGCAGCCTATGGTCAGAAACCATCGATGGTGGGGTACTAAAGGTTGGAGGCGCAGCTGCGAATATAACAAACTGGGTTGAACGAAATGTGGTAACAAACCATCCTGACGGACCAGCGGAACTTCTTGTTGAAGGTAATAGAATCAATATAGAGCAGGTTAGTGCTGCCGATTTGGGTTTGCCTGATAGATTCCTGAACCTTGACGTGGACGATGCTCAATCACTAATTAACTGGGCAAATGGAGCGGATGAACTCGATGTAAATGACAACAAGTCAACAGTCGATAGCCGTCAGCAGTACGGTGATCCTTTGCACTCAAATCCGCTACTGGTAACCTACGGTAAGAAATCTGGTGACATTTTCGATTCTGTGGTTTTCTTTGGAACAAATGAAGGATTTCTTCATGCCGTTGACACCAGTACAGGTGAAGATTTGTACTCTTTTATGCCTTGGGAATTAATTGGCAATATCAAAAAAGGGTATGTGAATGTGCCGTTTGGTGAAAAGCTTTATGGTGTGGACGGTTATTTGTCTACGTGGATACATGATGCCAACAATAACGGGCTCGTTGATGCGGGCTCAGACTTCGCTTATCTGTACACGGGCATGCGACGGGGCGGCAGAAGTTACTACGCATTGGATGTCACTGAAAAAGAAGAACCTAAATTACAGTGGACAATTACCGGTGGTGAGGGAGAGTTTAGCGAGTTGGGACAAACCTGGTCCAATATGGTTTACGGCAGAATGATGCACCCCGACACTGGTGTTGTGACGGATGTATTAGTGTTTGGCGGTGGTTATGATGAACGTCAAGATACTGTGTCTATCCGAACCAATGATCAGATGGGGCGCGCTGTGTATATCGTTGATGCCTTGACTGGAAGATTACTATGGAGTGCAAGTGCGGATGAAAGCGCAACAGTAACGTTGCCAAAAATGACATACAGCATTCCGGCCACTCCATCTGTGGTTGATACCGACGGAGATGGCCTATTTGATCAAGTCTATGTGGGTGATATGGGTGGGCAGGTTTGGCGTTTTGACTTCTCTGCCAATGACAATTCATCGGGCGGTGTGATCGCTGATTTTTCTGACAATAGCAATCCTTCACGATTCTTTTCGACACCAGATGTTTCATTGATCAAAGCGGAAAATTCGCAACCTTTCCTAACGATTGCGCTGGGGTCAGGCACTCGATCACAGCCTCTCAATAGTGAGAGCAATGCGTTTTACGTTATCAAGCAAACGGCATGGAACGAAGCGCCAATTGGGTATGGGTATGAAAAGACCGTAAATTCTTATGAGCCCTTGAGCCGCAACCAGCTCGCAGATCTTACTGCCAATACAATAATGGAGGGGTCAGAGGACGAAGCGGCCCAGGTAGAAGATGATCTTGCAGTGAAGTATGGCTGGTTCATTGAGATGGAGAGTCAAGGCGAGAAAATATTAAATGCGTCTATCACTCTTAATTCCCAGGTTGCTTTTACCGGCTATGTGCCCGGGCAACAGTCTGTATGCTCTGGAGAAGTGGGATCCAACAATCTATATTTTTTGAATCTGCTGGATGGTACGCCAGCCGTGGATCAAAACGATGATGGAGTATTTGATAAAGCTGACAGAATCCATGCACTTAAAGCTACCGGCATCAGTGCACCGCCAAAGGTAGTGTTCACGGAACAAGACGAGGGACGAAAAACTCAAGTAGATATCGTGATAGGTCAGGAATCGAGTAATGTGGGTACGATAGACTTGTCTCGTCGTTTGTATTGGAGTGAATTACCGGAATTCTAAAGTGCGTTGTATGAGTGCCTAGCCTGCGGAGTGCTTTTGCGCTCCATAGACTAGGTGGCTGTCCGGGAACAGGGTCAAAGCGAAGGCGCGATCTTTTGCGGGTGCGGTCTTCGGCCAGCTATCACGGTCAATTTGTTAAAGAAGAATGAATATTCGCGCTCCATTGGATGAGTGCTAGCTGGCTAGTCGGGGCAAAAGCAACGCAATATACGGCACAGCAATCACTAGTGCAATCGTTGCCAGCAAGGCGACACAAAACGATAACACGCCTACAAATACCGGTGACAATGGCACATCTTTCGATATTCCCTTAGTGACGAATACATTGATCCCCATCGGCGATGTAATTAACGCAAGTTCCATCACTAGCACCACTAATAC
>JALZUX010000008.1 GCA_023301405.1 Granulosicoccaceae bacterium
AACCCCAGAGTGCTGCTGGCAGATGAAGTCGGCCTTGGCAAAACCATTGAGGCCGGTTTAATTCTGCATCAGCAACTCACCCGCGGCACCATCAGCCGTGTGCTGGTGATTGTGCCAGAGCCATTGCTGCACCAATGGCTGGTGGAAATGCGCCGCCGCTTCAATCTGCGATTCAGCATCATGGATGAAATGATGTACGAGGAATCCCTTGAATCTGCCACCGAAGGCAATCCGTTTCTAGATCGGCAATTGGTACTGACCACGCTACCATTCTTGCTGTCCAAGCCGGATATTCAAGGCCACGCACTAAGCGCTGGATGGGACACGTTAATCGTTGATGAAGCTCACCACCTGGAAACCCCTGAAGACACCGACGACGGTGATTTTTCTCCCTACGAATGCGTGGCGGCACTTGCCGCAAAAATTCCGTCATTGCTGCTACTGACCGCCACACCAGAACAACTTGGTAACGAAGGTCATTTTGCACGGCTGCGACTGCTTGATCCTCATCGTTTCCCGTCGCTTGATCAATTTCGCGACGAAGAAACCAACTACCGCACAATGGCTGATATCGCCACCACGTTACTGGCTGATAAACCGCTGTCAGCCGACTTGCAAAAACACCTTGATACCCTTGAAATAAGTTCGGACAGCAATGCAGGTATTGTGAGTGAAATGATCGACCTGCACGGAACCGGACGCGTGATGTTTCGCAACACCCGCAGTGCTGTGAGCGGTTTCCCGGAACGTATTCATGAACCCTACCTGTTGAAGTCAGGAACTATCACAGAATGGCTGGGCGATAAACTTGCCGAACTCTCACCCAACAAGGTTCTCCTTATTTGCAAAAGCGTCAAACGAGTTGAGTCGCTGAAAGAAGAGTTGCGCACCAAGTTTGGAATTCATGCCGCTGTTTTTCACGAAGAAATGTCAATTATCGACCGCGACAGCGCTGCCGAATATTTCGCCGATCAAGAAACCGGCAGCCAGATTTTACTTTGTTCAGAAATAGGCAGCGAAGGACGAAACTTTCAGTTCCTGCATCACCTGATTCTGGTTGACCTGCCCGACAACGCTGACCTGTTGGAACAACGTATCGGTCGGCTGGACAGAATTGGGCAAACCCAAACGATAAAAATACTAGTGCCATGCCTGAAAGACACCCCCGATGAATTTTTGCAGCGCTGGTACCACGATGGACTCAACGCGTTTGAGCAAACCTGTCAGGTGGGCCAGCAAGTTAAAGCTGAATTACAAGAACGCTTTGACCAGGCACTGAATGGCGATCTTGACGCGGCGGCGTTCAATACATTAATCGACGACGCAGCAACCTTGGCCGACAAAAAACGCGAAGAAATTGAACAAGGCCGCGACCGGCTACTGGAGCTAAGCTCACATCGTGAAGTAGTTTCTACACCGGTAATCGAAGAGATCGTCTCCTACGACAGTGACAACACCTTAAAAAATTATATGGACCACGCACTGGATAACCTGGGCGTAGAAATAGAAGACCAATCAGCACACACGTATATCATTACACCCGGTGAACACCTTGCTGTCAGTGAGTTTCCCGGATTGCCTGACGACGGCACCACTATCACCTTTCGCCGCCATGTGGCACTGGCACGGGAAGACGTGCAGTTTTTATCGTGGGAACACCCATTAGTACAAACCGCCATGGAGCAAATTATCTCGGGTGGTTTTGGCCAGGTACTGGTTGGCGCCATGCAAGACGAATCACTGGTGCGCGGCAGCGTGCTACTGGAAGCACACTATGTTTTCGATTGCCCGGCCCCAAAAAATCTGGCTGTCGAGCAATACATGAATGGCGAACTCCTCAGAGTAGTATTAAGCGAAACCTGTGAAGACCTGACAGACAATTTTTCACGCGACGATCTTGATCAAGCATTCCATTCGATCAAAAAACCGCTAGCCAAGCAACTGGTCTCAGTCAAACGTCCGCAACTGCAGGAACAACTAAACCGCGCAGAAGAATTAGCCAACAACGCGGTTAAAGCGCTTAAAAAGCAGGCAGCTAATAACGCCAAGCAGATTCTTGGTGGCGAACTTGAACGCTTAAAGCAGCTTTCGCTACGCAATAAATCTGTACGTGCTGATGAACTGGAAGGGCTTCAAACACAACTTGACGATACCCTTCGAGCGCTTTCACAACTAAGGTGTGTGCTTGATCTGGTCCGTGTATTTGGCATTGCCTAGTACGCATTATAAACAAGGATTCGCCACTCAGCAGAAAGAGTACTTAGAACTATATACAGAGGGATTTGTTTCTAAGTTAGTGCCCGTGAATTATGCGGGCAGCAATCAATCATTTTTACCGGTGACGCCCATTATGAAAAGCCGTCACCGAAGATTTTCTATCCGGAATATTCACCCATGAAGATTGTCTCGTTTAACGTTAACAGCCTACGCCTCAGATTCCATCAGCTCGAGGCACTGATCGACAAGCATTCACCCGAGATCATCGGTTTACAGGAAACCAAAGTCACGGATACTGAATTCCCTCTCGAGCAGATCTGTGACATGGGTTACCACGTAGAATTCCATGGTCAGAAAACCCACTACGGGGTGGCACTGATGTCGCGCTACCCATTTAAGTCGGTGGAAAAAGGCTTGCCGGGCGACACCGAAGACTCACAACGACGGTTGATCACTGGCACCTTTGACACCAAGGACGGCACGGCTTTGACAGTAATGAACGGATATTTTCCAAACGGCGAAAAACGCGATCACCCGACAAAATTCCCCGACAAAGAAAAATTCTATGCAGGCTTGACAGATTTAATCAATAACAACCACACACCTTCCGATGCACTCGCCGTTATTGGTGATTTCAACGTCGCGCCA
>JALZUX010000009.1 GCA_023301405.1 Granulosicoccaceae bacterium
GGGCGTGGTCGGCTGCTGTTTATTTTGGGCGCGTCGGCTAGCCAGGGCGTTTGCCGTGCTGCCTGGTCGTGAGTTGTATCGCTGGTTGTTTGAGTTGGAGCGATTTCGGTTGTTGTTGTTGTTGTTGTTGTTGTTGTTGTTGTTGTTGTTGTTGTTGTTGTTCGCTCTGCCGCGTTGTTGGGGGTTGTCACGCTTGGTATCTGTGCCATTGCCCGACCTGTCGGCATTTTTGTTTCGGTTTGTATTACCGCCTTGTTCCGCGTTTTCCATTGCAATTTGTTTGGCGGCGTATCTTGCTTGATCTTCCCGATACCAGTCACTACCACGGTGCTGTTGCAGGCCGCCGTACGAGCTGTCATAGGGCGACCAGTCTTGTCCGTTCCTAGCTGGCTGCTTGCCGCCAGGTCGACGATTGCCAGGTGTAGCTGTCTCGTTTCGGCGGCCGGCTGGTCGGGCCCGGTTGCCGATATTGTCTGAGGGGCCATTAGAGCGCCGTTGTCCGTTTTGTCGCTCCTGTCCTTGCCTGTTTGGTTTTCTTCCGTTGTTGGTTTGATTGCCAGATGATGCTGAGCCGTTTTGAGGGGAGGAGGCATTTCGGTTGGCTCCGTTGCCTTCTCTGTTTGTGTTTCCATCACCCTCAGGTCGTGGTCTTCCTCGTCCTCGAAGACCGCGTGGGTTAGGGGCTCTGCGTTGCTTGTTTGGTAATTCGGCCATGTTATCGACGTGTTTTTCGAGTTGATGGAGATGCCACGTTTGTTCTCGAGGTCATAGGAGCTAAATACCCTTGTGCGTACGACGCGTACGTCTTGTGAAGCTGGCGGCAATTGCAGGACTGCCCAGCAACATTGCGAGTGTTTCAGTCAGCATGCGAGATACCACGCGTTGCGTAAATTTTACGAACAGTATGTTTATTCAAGCTAGTCATTCTTATGGGAAAGGTAACAATCTGGATTAGTTATTTTACTAATTACTCTGCTTACTTATTTGTCGATTCCCATCGTATTTCTATTCGACTAAACGGCTCACTGTGCCATGAGCCGAGAGCTAATATTCAGTCGGTGTGTATCAGTCAAGAATCCGCGTGGTTGTGCCAAACGTTTTTTCCAACATGCTTTCCACCTATGCGGTAAAGCTTTCTATTCGCGTTTAGTTCTACTAAATCAACGGCGAGCTAACACTAACGGCGCTGCTATCTGGTTTTTCAACAAGAGATGGTGGCAGATTATTTATCTCTATTCTGGCCTGAACCTTTGCGAGAGTCTAGCAAATTTTGAGCACATGCGCACGGAGAAGGCTGAATTCAGTTATAAATTGAGAACTGTGCGTGCTGATTTAGCGTTGAGTGTAAGCCCGAGCTACATTGGCACTTCGCCAATCTTCTGTTTGGTTGGGGCTGCTACCGCCACAGTTGATAGCGGTACGCGAATGGTAATGGGTGGTGGTGGCTTTTCGCGGGTGATGAACGCGGTGGTAGTTTCTAGCGGAACCGGATTGCGGATAACATAAAGTAGAACTGCGGCAAACAGAAGCTGTGCCAAGGCAAGCCAAGCAGGCGGCTTCAGTTCGTCACGGGGTAGGTTGGAGGTTGTCCCAGCTTTTATCATTGTTTTTATTAGCTTTTTGGATTTAAAACATTTGGCCGGCTAGCGGTGTGGCAACTCCGGACCAAGAATCCATGGTAACTGTTATTACGTCAGAATTTTCAAGGGTGCTCCTGTTCTAACCGCTATGTAATCGCCAGTGGGCACGCGAAGCTGCGCCCACTGGCTGTCGCCGGTCTTCAGGTGGGACTATCCTTTAGTGAATTCAGGATAGGCTTCCATTCCACACTCGGAAATATCAACGCCCTCGTATTCGTCTTCCTCGCTGACGCGAATTCCCATGATACCGTCGAGGAGTACCCAGACCATGATGCTGGCGATGAACGTCCAGGCCAGAATTGTGGCCATGCCGAGTAATTGAGTTGAAAAATTTGCGTCTGTATTGGTCAAAGGGACCGCAAGAAGGCCCCATATGCCGACAACGCCATGAACGGAGATTGCGCCGACTGGATCATCAATTCTTAGTTTATCCAGAGCGACAATTGCCAGGACAACTAGAATGCCGCCGGCTGCTCCAATGAGTGTGGCAACTCCGGCTGTGGGGGCCAGAGGCTCTGCTGTGATTGCCACAAGGCCCGCTAGAGCGCCGTTTAGCGCCATTGTTAAGTCTGCTTTGCTGAAAAGAATCCGTGCAACAACAAGTGCTGCGACTACTCCTCCTGCCGCGGCCATGTTGGTGTTGACAAAAATGTTGGCAACGGCGTTTGCATCAGATACGTTCGAGATTCTCAGTTGCGAGCCTCCGTTGAAACCGAACCAGCCCATCCATAGGATGAACGTACCAAGGGTGGCGAGTGGCAGATTGGCGCCCGGAATCGGGCGAACTTGTCCGTTTGGACCGTATTTCCCTTTGCGTGCACCAAGAATCAGTACGCCTGCTACTGCAGCAGATGCGCCACACAAATGAACAACGCCAGATCCTGCGAAATCCTGAAACCCGGCTTCGTTTAGAAAGCCACCGCCCCACTTCCAGAAACCCTGAATAGGGTAAATAAACGCCGTAAATACAACAGCAAAAAAGAGGAATGCCCACAGTTTCATGCGCTCTGCGACCGCGCCCGATACGATTGACATGGCGGTGGCGACAAATACAACCTGGAAGAAAAAATCGGCACGCCCGGAATAGTAGGGAGCATCTTCACCCCCAACGACGACTGCAGCAGCCTCGTTGTCAGGGCTGAGTAAGAAAGACAGCCCGGGCCAGTAAGCGTTGACTGGGTCTGATGGGTACATGATCCCGTAGCCGCAAAGCAAATACATGATGCAGGCAATTGCAAAAAGTGCGATATTTTTTGTTAGGATTTCTGTGGTATTTTTTGATCGAACCAGTCCGGCCTCGAGCATGGCGAAGCCGGCGGCCATCCACATCACTAGTGCGCCGGAAATCAAAAAGTAAAACGTGTCTAGTGCGTAGGACAATTCAAGTAGTTGTTCCATAATGTGTCTCCGATTTTAAAGTGCTGCAGGACCGGACTCGCCGGTGCGAATTCGAATTGCTTGCTCGAGAGGAGTGACGAATATTTTTCCATCGCCAATTTTTCCGCTGTTTGCTGCTTGGCTGATTGCTTCGATGGCTGAATCAATTAGTGAGTCATCGATAGCGATCTCAAGTTTTGTCTTTGGCAGGAAGTCGATCACGTATTCGGTGCCGCGATAGAGTTCGGTGTGGCCTTTCTGGCGACCGAACCCTTTGACCTCCGAGACCGTGATGCCTTGTACGCCTATGGCAGATAGTGCTTCCCGGACTTCGTCGAGTTTGAATGGCTTTATTACGGCGGTCACAAGCTTCATTGGCATTCCTATGGTTGGTGTGAAGGTTGCTTAAAAGCAATTACCTGGCCAATAAATTAATATTATATTAAACAATATGTTATGCAATTAACGTTTTGTATTTCGGGTGGATCGCACCAATTTGGTGCGTTCAGTTTTTGTGATGTTTTATCATGGTGCAGTTGCTTTAATTGGTGGGTTTGACTAATAGATTGATAAAAAACTTGATCAGTGAGATATGATCGTCACATAAATTGAA
>JALZUX010000010.1 GCA_023301405.1 Granulosicoccaceae bacterium
GATAAGCCAATTATCTGGAATGAAATTATGATGCGAATTCTTGTATTGATCGCCGGATCAATTCTGTTGGCTTTAGGTATTTTATCTATGGTTACGCCAATACCCGGTGGTACATTTGCTATCGCCATCGGGGCAGGTATGGTCATTTGTACCAGTGAAACAGCCGCTGGGTATCTGCAAGCATGCCGGGCAAAGTACGGTCGTTTTAATCGTTTAATAATGTGGATGGAAACAAAAATGGGTGAGCGATTTAGTGCGCCATTACGTGGTACCAGACCTGCCGCCGATCAGGCAACGCAGCAATCATGATAAACCTGATATTGCCAGTGCCGTTTCAATGCAAACAAATTCTAAGTGCCTTGTTGACACTATGACTGACACCAAGGCTTCTGTCGTAGTCACCGGCGTATCCAGCGGAATTGGTGAAGGCATTGCTCGCCATTGTGTAGAGCAGGGTTATCGTGTCTTTGGAAGTGTGCGTAAAGATGCAGACGCCGACAAGTTGCGAGAATCCCTTGGAGAGGCGTTTGTGCCGTTGCTGTTTGATGTCCGTGACCGACCGGCAATCGAAGAATCAGTGCAGCTGGTGTCGGATGCTTTGAACGGAGAGTCGCTTGCCGGCTTGATCAACAATGCAGGACTCGCGCTATTCGGGCCCATGGAATGCTTAGATGCTGATGTATTTGAGGAAATTTTTGCCGTTAATGTGATTGGAACAAGAAATATTACGGCGGCCTTCCTGCCTCTACTTCGCCCATCGCAGAATAGGACTGCTGCAAAACGGGCGAGCGGAAGTGGCAAAATCGTTAATATCAGTTCATTGTCAGGTATTCTTAACACTCCGATGAACGGTGCTTATTGCGTGTCGAAACACGCAATGGAAAGCCTCGGTGAAATATTCAGACGCGAACTTAAACCTGACGGTATTGGTGTTCATTCAATTCGGTCTGGCCCGGTGCAATCTGAAATCTGGAAAAAAAATATAGAGCACGATCAGCAATACGATAATTTTCATTATCAATTAATGAGCGATAATGCGCAGGCCATTATGCGCTCTGCGATGGATGACGCCATACCCGCGTCCACCATCGCGCATCTGGCACTTGATATCATTGAGGGCCGAAAACGAAAGCTGTCGTATGAGGTCGGGCGAGGTGCAATAGCATCGGTTGTGCTTTCTTCGTGGATCCCGACCCGACTGGCGGATTGGTTGATTGTACGAGCCATGACCAAGCCGTTAAAAAGTGGCTAGCTGTAAGATTCAAGTACCCTTTAATGTTACGATTTTCGTCGTGACAGCCGTGTTGTCCTATGGACTTGCGGCACCAACTAAACGTATTTACGAGTTCGAGGAACTATCTACATGTTAGTGCGAAATTATTTCCAGATATTTGCCGTGGCGGCACCCATTGCTGTGCTGGGTTTATCGCTTTTATGGTCACCAGTAATCTGGCTTCTTGTATTGATAATACCTATCATAATTATAGGTCTTATAGATATGTTTCAGGAAAGACACGCGATCCGTCGTTTGTACCCGGTTTTAGGGCGGTTTCGCTATATGCTTGAATCCATTCGACCAGAAATTCAACAGTATTTTGTAGAGTCAGACACCAACGGAACTCCTATACCTCGTGAATTCCGATCACTGATCTACCAACGAGCCAAAGGTGCCCGTGATACAAGACCGTTTGGCACCATCTTCGATGTGAACCGCGCGGGCTATGAATGGATCAATCACTCATTACAACCCAAACATGCCACTAATGTTAACCCTCGGGTAAAGTTTGGTGGTGATAAATGCACTAAGCCCTACATGGCATCGCCATTGAATATATCAGCCATGAGCTATGGTGCCCTCAGCGGCAATGCAATCAAAGCATTGAACAAAGGTGCCAAAATTGGTGGATTCTCGCATAACACCGGTGAAGGAAGTTTAAGCCCCTATCACCTAGAGCCGGGCGGCGACATTGTTTGGCAAATTGGTACAGGTTATTTTGGGTGCCGAACAGAAGGTGGTGATTTTGATCCCGAGTTGTTTAAGAAATCTGCAACGCTTGACGTGGTAAAGATGATTGAAATCAAATTATCTCAAGGTGCTAAGCCTGGCCATGGCGGTATTTTGCCTGCTGCCAAGTTGACTGAAGAAATCGCCAAAATTAGAAATGTACCGATGGGAAAAGATGTTGTTTCGCCTCCATCGCATTCGGCTTTTTCAACACCTCTGGAGTTGCTTGATTTCATCGAAGAATTGCGTGAACTGTCTGGTGGCAAGCCAGTGGGTTTTAAATTGTGTATTGGTCGACGTGATGAATTTCTAGCGATTTGTAAAGCCATGAAAGAGTCTGGGAAATTGCCGGATTTCATTACCGTTGACGGGGGCGAGGGCGGCACAGGCGCCGCACCGACTGAGATGACTAACTCGGTGGGTACTCCGTTGAAAGATGCACTCGTGTTCGTTAATCAGGCGCTTATCGGTATTGGGGTCAGGAAAAAAGTTCGAATTATTGCGTCTGGCAAAATTCTTTCCGCATTTCATTTATTGCGAATTATTGCATTAGGGGCTGATGCTGCTAATTCGGCAAGAGGAATGATGATGGCGCTCGGCTGCATACAATCACGTAGTTGTAATACTGATCATTGTCCAACAGGCATCGCCACTCAAAACCAGGCACGTGCTGATGGCTTGGTGGTGAGTGATAAAGGCGTTCGTGTGGCTGCGTTCCACCAGGCAACTGTTGAAAACCTAGTTGAGCTACTTGCAGCGGCAGGCATGGATAGCCTGGAAGAACTAGAGCCCAGACACATCAATCATCGTATAAGTGGCACCAACATTAAAACCTATGAACAAATGTATCCCTGTATAGGACATGACTGTCTTTTGAGCGAAGATTCAATACCTGAAAGCTGGAAGGACGACTGGCACTCTGCTCAGGCAGCTAGCTTCTAAATACTAAATCTACGAACAAGGAAACTATTCAATGAAAACTTCAGACTTAATGGTCAAAGCTCTAGAAAATGAAGGCGTCAAATACATTTTTGGAATTCCAGGCGAAGAAAATCTGGATTTTCTCGATTCCCTAAGAGGCTCGAGTATACAGTTGATATTGACCCGCCACGAACAAGCAGCAGGCTTTATGGCCGCTACTTATGGTCGTCTAACAGGTGAGCCCGGTGTATGTCTTTCTACACTCGGCCCGGGTGCTACCAACTTTGTTACTGCAGCAGCGTATGCACAACTTGGGGGCATGCCGATGATTATGCTTGGTGGCCAGAAGCCTATACGCAAAAGTAAGCAAGGGCGGTTTCAAATTGTCGATGTAGTTAATTTGATGAAACCAGTCACTAAATATTCAGAGCAAGTATTAGACGGCAATAATGTAACTTCAATGGTACGTGAAGCGTTCAGAGTCACCATGGATGAAAAGCCAGGGGCTGCCTACATAGAGTTACCTGAAGATATTGCCGAAGAGCAGACAGACGCAACAATATTTGATGTTGTCGGTCATCGACGCCCCGATGCGAACCAGTCATCAGTAGATTCAGCGATCGAGATGATTCAAAAAGCCAAGCTGCCACTACTTTTGATAGGTGCTGGTGCAAACCGCAAGCGCACCAGTGAATCATTGAAGAAGCTAATCGATAATTCCGGCTTGTACTTTTTCGATACTCAGATGGGCAAGGGTGTGGTTGATGAGCGTCACGAACGCTATATTGGCACAGCGGCACTATCTGACAATGACTACCTGCATTGTGCTATCGAACGCTCTGACCTTATTATTAATGTAGGTCACGATGTTATCGAAAAGCCACCTTTCTTTATGGAAAAAGGCGGCAAGCATGTGGTTCATATTAACTTTGAAGCCGCCAACATTGATGATGTCTATTTTCCACAACTCAATGTGGTAGGTGATATAGCTGGTACGATTGATCGCATTGCTGACAGCATAGGCAAGCTTGATAAAGACTTCAGTTTCTTCGAGCGTGTGCGCAATGAAGTTGATACACATGTATCTAAGTACTTAAAAGACGATCGATTTCCAGTACTGCCCCAGTCGTTGGTGGGTACTTTACGTGAGCACCTTGATGCTGAAGATATCGTGACTCTAGATAACGGTGTTTACAAACTGTGGTTTGCTCGTAACTACGAGTGCTATGCGCCAAACACACTACTTCTTGATAATGCATTGGCTACTATGGGGGCGGGCCTTCCGTCTGCAATGGCAGCGAAGCAGTTGCATCCAGATCGCAAGGTAGTTTCTGTCAATGGTGACGGTGGTTTCTTGATGAACTCACAGGAAATTGAAACGGCGGTTCGTATGGAATTAGACCTTGTGGTTATTATCTTGACCGACAATGCTTATGGCATGATCAAGTGGAAGCAGGAAGGTGTCGGATTTGAAAACTTTGGTTTAGATTTCGGTAACCCTGACTTCATTCAGTACGCTGAGAGCTTTGGTGCAACTGGTCATCGTGCTGAAAGCCATGCGCACTTTGTTGAGGTGCTTAGCAGTGCATTGAATGGAAAAGGCGTACATATAATCGACTTACCGATCGACTACTCATTGAACCATTCGATACTCAATGTGTTGTTAAAGGAAAGCGCTTGTATTATCTAACTCAACCGGGAGAAATGTCATGCTAGACGTTAATAATCCGTACAACGGTAAACTCATCAAGCAGATTGAGATAAATACAACCGAAGACGTGGAAAAAGCACTGGCGCGTGCACACGCTTTGTTTGAAGATCGCTCAGCGTGGTTGCCTGCTTACCAGCGAATCGAAATCCTCGAGCGCGCAGCACAGATCATGACTGATCGTGTCGATGAGCTCACCAAGATTGCCGCTGAAGAGGGCGGCAAGCCCTATGCTGATTCACAAGTGGAGGTGCTAAGAGCGATCAACGGCTTAAAGTTGGCCATTGAGCATATACCGCAAATTAAAGGTGAACAGATTCCGATGGGCCACACGGAATCATCGGCTAACCGCTTGGCATTTACACAGCGTGAACCAATTGGTGTTGTGTCATCGATTAGCGCGTTTAATCATCCGTTAAACCTGATTGTGCATCAGACCGTGCCGGCCATTGCTGTCGGTTCACCGGTGATTATTAAGCCGGCGAAAACCACTCCATTGTCTTGTCTGAATTTTATGGAAATTCTTAAAGAAGCGGGTTTGCCGGAAGGCTGGTGCACGGCATTGGTGGTTGATAATCAAGATGCTGAGAAATTTGTCACCGATGACAGGGTTAATTTTTTCTCTTTCATTGGCTCCGGTGGAATAGGCTGGATGTTGCGTTCAAAGCTTTCTCCCGGAACACGCTGCGCGTTGGAGCATGGTGGTGCAGCTCCTGTGATTGTTGATCGATCTGCAAAGGTAGATACCATCATTGATAGTCTGCTGAAGGGCGGTTTCTATCATGCAGGGCAGGTTTGCGTGTCGGTTCAGCGTGTCTTTGCTCATGAAAGTGTCAGTGCTGAACTGGCTGAAAAACTCGCTGCCAAAGCAAGTAAATTAAAGGTGGGTGACCCGTTAGATCCAAAGACCGAAGTTGGGCCGTTGATACTGCCCAAAGAAGTTGACCGAATAGCAGAATGGGTTGAAGAAGCACGCGCAGGCGGTGCGAAAGTATTGTGTGGCGGGGAAAAGATGTCTGACACCTGCTACGCGCCCACTGTGCTGCTGAACCCTGATGATAATGCCACGGTTTCGCAGAAAGAAATATTTGGACCAGTGGTGTGTGTTTACTCTTACACTGAGAAAGCGGATGCTATAGCTCGAGCCAACGCGCTGCCTTTCGCGTTTCAGGCATCGGTCTATACCAATGATCTGACTGACGCGCTTGATACATCCAATAAGCTCAATGCGACAGCCGTGATGATTAATGATCACACTGCTTTTCGAGTTGACTGGATGCCGTTTGGCGGGCGTGATGCTTCAGGCATAGGAATGGGAGGCATTCAGTACTCTATGCACGAAATGACTCGCGAAAAAATGATGGTCATCAAAAGTGACGTGTTGTAATCAGTAAGTGAGTGATGCTATGGCTGCGCGTCTTACGGGAGCGGAACTATGTCGATACCTTTAATCGACATAGATATTCCGTTTATTGATACTGAGCAAATGATAGAGGTAGATCGTGCCATGATGGACGACTACCGTATCAGCTTGTTTCAAATGATGGAAAACGCTGGTCGATGCCTGGCAATGTTGACTCGCGAACGTTTCCTACAGGGTGACGCTAAGGGTAAAGCGATCACCGTGATGGCAGGTAACGGGGGCAACGGTGGTGGCGCGCTTGTTGCCGCTCGCCGTTTGCATAACTGGGGTGCACACGTCAGCGTGTTGCTCGCAAAACCTGAAGATAAAATGGCGCCGGTGCCTCTTCAGCAGCTTGATATCCTCAAACGTATGGGGGTAACCAGTACGGTTGGTGCTAGCATGCCGCCTAGAGGTGAATCAGCGGATGTTATTATCGATGGTCTGATTGGTTATAGCTTGAAAGGCGCACCGTATGGCGCAACCAAAGATCTGATCGACTGGGCGAATGCACATAGGGCCCCGGTTCTGTCGCTCGATACACCGTCTGGTATAGACACGGCGACCGGGTCTGT
>JALZUX010000011.1 GCA_023301405.1 Granulosicoccaceae bacterium
GCAAGTGCAGGTACTGAGTACACGCTGCATATTGATAATGCCGGTGATAGTTCTTACCCAAAAGGGTGGGAGAACTATCAGGTAGTGGCTTCTTATGATCGCGATGATTGGTTTCGACTTCCCACTAGCTATAAAAACGGTCAGTTGGTGTTTAACGTTAAATCTGAAAGTGATGTCGTCTGGTTTGCCTATTTCGCACCGTATTCTATGGATCAGCATCAACGATTGATTGCAAAAACGGCAATGGCCGCAAACGTTTCTGTTGAAACATTAGGGTCCACTATTGACGGACGCAGTATTGATTTACTTCGTATAGGTAATCCACAGTCACGCTTTAAAATATGGGCTATAGCTCGACAACACCCGGGTGAAACCATGGCACAATGGTGGATGGAGGGTTATCTTTCCCGACTGACTGATGCCAATCAGTCCATTACCCGTGAACTATTAAAGCATGCCGTTTTTTACGTTGTCCCGAATATGAATCCAGATGGGAGCGTACGCGGTTACCTACGTACAAATGCTGTTGGCGTTAATTTGAATCGTGAGTGGAACTCTCCGTCTCTTGACCGTTCACCAGAGGTGTATTACGTGCGGCAGAAAATGCATGAGGTCGGGGTAGATTTCTGCCTTGACGTTCACGGTGACGAAGCACTGCCGTATAATTTTGTAGCTGGCACAGAGGGGATCAAATCGTGGAGTCCGGAACGTTTAGCACTACAAAATAAGTTTAAAAATAATTTGCAAGCTCTTAACCCTGATTTTCAAACGATTGTTGGCTACCCGGTGACACCGGCTGGTGCCGCAAACTATGGTATCTGTGGTAATTACATCGCAGAGAATTTTAATTGCCCTTCGATGACCCTTGAAATGCCTTTTAAAGATTCTGTAGATACCCCTAATGCCCATCGAGGATGGTCAGCGCGTCGGTCGGCGCTGCTGGGTGAATCTTGTCTTGATGGCGTATATTCAATACTTGGTGATCTATAAATCTAAATTGCCAGTCACGACTTTCAATTCGTGAGTGTTCAAATACGCGTGTATGTTGCACGAGAACAGCAACACGTCTTCATTGATTAACCAGGCACGACGGACGCACCATAAGCAGTCAAAAAAACCCTATATTTGTAGGGCTAAAATGGTTGAGTTCTACAAAATTAAGTTGAATAGGTACGTCTGTGATTGGGTCATGCAGGCTATGTAGTTTTTGAAATATCGGCAAAGCGCCCCGCGATCAGCGCAATCAGATCATTTGGATTTATTTCCAGTTGCACGCCGCGTTTGCCACCGCTGATAAATAGTGTGTCGAAAGATCTGGCGCTGCTGTCTATCAAAGTGGGCAGCAATTGCCGCTGCCCTATCGGGCTGATCCCACCTACAACATAGCCTGTTGATTTTTGTGCCTGGCCAGGATCTGCCATCACCGCCTTTCGACCCTTCATTTCACTGGCCAGTTTTTTTAGATCAAGTTGATCTGAAACCGCGACTAGTGCAACTACCGGTTTACGATGATCACCATCAAGAATTGAAATCAGGGTTTTAAAAACACGCGAAGTGTCTTGTTTCAATGCATTTGCTGCTGCTTCACCATAATTTTTGGAGTCGTCGGAGGGTTGATATTCACGTATTTGATACGGGATTTTCATTTTATCCAATAGTTTTATTGCCGGGGTCATAAGTGTCCATTGCAATTGACGGCAGACGAGGTGGGTGATTTTGGCATAATAGAAGCCATTGAGCTGGTTTGTTGGTGGCCATTTTTGTTATCTTGGACTATCCGCAAGCGCACTCAACTTATAAGATCACTGCAGAAGTGTTACGTGTGGATCTCTCGAATTCATAATTGGGGGGTACGTCACATTTAGTAGCGTTATTGGCATTCGAAAATAGGCGCCTGTCAGCGTATATTGGGCAAAATTCGCAGATTATTCATGCAGGCAATGGACTGACTTAGCCTCCATTGTAATTACTTTGCTATTTCGGGGATCTATGTCAGTTTTTTTCAGCAATCACATTATCGCTATGTGCTGCCTGTTTTTTTTGGTGACTTACAGGGCGTATGCAGCACCGGCGTTAGAAAACAATGCATCAGGTTCAGAGATCGTGTCTGAGCAAACGCGCGAGATCCGTGTCACCAACGGCGAAATGATCAACCCTCAACAGTACCCTTTTTTGACTGCCGTATTATCTGGCCGTAAGGCTCTGGTGCAAATTGATTCTGTTGACGCTAATGGTGTTTTTTTCGCTGGAGCTGAACCTCTCCCATTTAGCGGTCAGATCTCAGAGTGTGGTTTAGCATTGGAGCCTTGTGTCGGGACAACCAGTATGGTTTGCTCAATTGTTGTTGATTTCTCTCCTGCAAATATGCCCACTATCAGTCCTGCGCAGCAGTTAGAGAATTGCAGGCTTGGTGGTGGTGTGGGAGCGATTTTCAGGACCGGTACCGCAGGAGGCAGCTTTGACTTACAGGGAATTCGTCCGTCCATTCCGGCGGTATACCTAAGTGACTTTGAAAGCACACAGAAACTACTTAACGCTTTGATGCAAAGTCTTGACGTGAATGTAAACATAACCCCGTCTGTGCCAGATGTCATCCTATGTGGCGGTACTTACCTTGGTGGCCAATGGGTGCTGACAGCTGCCCATTGCGTTACCGACGACTTCGGCGGCAGCCTTCGAACAATTGAACCCTCTGAACTTCTTGTAAACGTTGCTGCCCATAGCCTCGCCGGTGAAAAAGAGTTTGCACAGCGGGTGGTAGAAATTGTGACGAATAACTATCACACCAATGGTGCGTGGGGGGTGAATGACTATGCGTTGCTTCGCCTTGCTGAACTACCTCAACGAGGCGAGTCGGTGCCACTGATTTCAAGTGATGAGCTCACCAGTCTTGCGGCAGCAGCGGCGCCGGCACTAGTGTTAGGTTGGGGTAGCACCGAGGTCAGAGATCCACTGGAACCCATTGGGTTTGCTTCAACACGGGTAAGTAATTTTCCTTTGATCGCGACATTGGCACTTCATACGGTAGAATCATGCCGGACCTTGTGGCACGAGTTTTTTGGACTAAATAGTTTGGATGCCATAGGTCTGTCAATTAACCAAAGTCATGTGTGCGCCTCTAACGTTGAGTTTCAGCGCGACACTTGTCAAGGCGACAGCGGCGGACCCTTACTGGTGAGCAGCGAAGGTAAGTTAAAACTAGCAGGAATCACTAACTTCGGTTTAGGCTGTGGCAGCACAAATAGCGTGCCTGGAGTCTATGCAAGCGTGCCCTCATTTAGTCAATGGATTGAAAACGTTACCGGCTTAACGCCAACGGATAATCGGGATCGTTTAGGAACTCCTGTGTCCACTGCTAACCAGGCACCGACTATCCAATTTGGTGGTTCGGGAATGTTTCAACCCTCTGCTGTAGCGACTATATTTGCGTTAGCAGTGTTTAGAAGGCGTCGCAGGAGATAAAATGTTGCATGCTAGAATGTTAGTGTTGGTGGCGTTTGTCGTTACAGCTTGTAGCGGTGAAGGTGGAACCCCAAATAACGTAGCAACAACGGGTTCTTCTTCGGTGTTGGCTGCCGCAGCTGTACCATCTGAAAAGCTAGATGCGCAATACGTTAACGGTAAGGTGATAGCCCGTGTGATTAGCAATGGCTGTACACGCGCTGATCAGTTTTCGATCAGCCATCAAATCAATAAAAATAGTTGTGTGCTGAATGTTAACCGTGATGCCCCTGATTTGTGTAAACGGGCTTCATTTGTAAGTCAGATTGAAATCGACTGGCCAATGCTTGAAGAATGCCAGAGTCGGGAAATAGACTTTGCTAATCCTTCCCTGTCAGCGGACTAACGGTGGCAAACCATTTAAGCTTGGATAGCAGATTTAAGCCACTTGGCGATATCCTGTATTTCTTCAATACTTAAGGAGTGGCCCATCGCGTAGCTCTGCCATTGAATTTTGTAGTTCAGTTTTTCCAAAATATCTTTGCTTGCCTGTGCGTACCGAATAGCGATTACATCATCCTGTAGTCCATGCGCCATAAAAAAAGCAGTATTTTGATTAGCAGGTGTCCGCTCAGCTTTGAGTGATTCGGCAAGTGGTAAATAGGTAGACAATGCCATTACTCCGGCCAAAGTTTGCGAGTGTCTGGTGCCCGTGTGCAAGGCAATAGCGCCGCCCTGAGAAAACCCAGCCAGCACTATGTGGTCGGTGTTGATACCACGACTGTTTTCACGTTTGATTAAATTCTCGACCAGAGTGCGTGATTTTTCTGTGCCTTTAGCGTCTTGTTCGCGCTGATCGAAATCGAGCGAAGTGATGTCATACCAGGCGCGCATCTGCATGCCACCGTTTATGGTCACCGCCCGCATAGGGGCATGAGGAAAAATAAACCGGTAGTTTGAAACCCCAAGCTTTTCAAGCTCGGCGACCACAGGTACGAAATCGTTACCATCAGCACCCAGGCCGTGTAGCCAGATGACTGAATGTGTGGCAACCGCGTTTCCGATGGTTACTTCTACTCCGTCAAATTGTTCGGTCATCACTGTTCGCTCTAAAGGGTTGGGAAAGTTTATCAGTGTCGGTGTTGGTCGTCAGCCGATTTCGTGTTCAGTCGACAGTGGTTTCTTATTAATCACGGGATTCGCTACGCCGCAGATAGAATGCAAACCACGCACTTGATCCAGTGAGAATTGCCGTCACCACGTGGCGAACACAGTCAGGCCGGAACTCAGTCGAGATGTGAGGCGGCAAGTTGCCATAGATTAAGCTCGTTTGATGGTGAAATGACAGAGTGCAGTTTTTAGACTGGCACTTGAATTTCAGGGTTGCGACGATAACCATAGGCGCTGGTATCTCATGCGCCCGTCGCTCGGTGAGTTATGGGGGTTAAGGTCCATCGAAGGCAGCCTGTTATACTGTGGGACGGTATGACTCTGAGTGATTAAAATGGGTAACAGGTACATCGTTTTTTGGCCTTTGGCAGTGATGCTAAGCAGTAGCGGGTGCGGCTTTAAGTCTGATCTGTTTTTGCCGAATGAATTGGAATCTGCAGGCCAGTTCGATTCTAACGCCACAGAAACACTAAAGCAGCGTACATTAGATACTTTGCAGGATCAGACGCCGGGTGGCGTTGAATTACAAATTGGTGGTGCCACTGAGGCTCTTACACCGGCCGATAGCGTACCGGTAGTTGTCGATCCGCTTAGCGCAGAAGAAATCAAAAAAAATCGAGATAAAAATAACCTTCCATGAACCATATACACCGTAACAATCGTGAATTATTTATTGAAGATGTGTCATGTCAGCAGATTAGTAAGGAGTACGGAACACCGGTATTTGCTTATTCACGTGCTGCTATAGAACAAGCATGGAAAGCTTTTGACAGTGCGCTTTCGGGGCGGCCACACCTGGTTTGCTACGCCATGAAAGCCAACTCCAATATCGCCATTATTAATATTCTGGCGCAGCTGGGTTCGGGCTTTGACATTGTCTCTGGTGGTGAACTTGAAAGAGTTCGTGCCGGTGGTGGTGATATGAGTAAGGTGGTGTTTTCCGGTGTTGGTAAAACCCGTGATGAAATGGCGCTGGCATTAGAGGCTAAAATTCACTGTTTTAATGTTGAATCACTCGGTGAAATAGAAGTACTTGCAGAAGTCGCTGCGGCACATGGTGTGCGGGCTGCAGTGTCGGTGCGGGTTAATCCTGATGTCGACGCGAAAACGCACCCTTATATTTCCACTGGCTTACGTGATAATAAGTTTGGTATTTCAGTTGAAGAAGCCGAACAGGCTTACCGCCGAATAGCAGATTTACCCAGCCTTGAAATTGTTGGTATGGATTGCCACATTGGCTCGCAGTTGACTGAAATATCGCCCTACCGTGATGCCTTAAGACACTTGCTGACACTGTGCGATAAATTGTCTGATCAAGGTATCGTATTGAATCACCTAGACTTAGGTGGTGGTCAGGGGATCAGGTACAAGGATGAGTCAACTCTTGATCTAAATACCTGGGCCAGCGCCATGTATGAAGAAATAGGCACTCGAGATTTAGAAATCATAGTCGAGCCCGGTAGAAGCATTGTTGGTAATTCAGGTGTTTTGCTAACACAGGTTAATTACCTTAAGCACAGCGACGATAAAAATTTTGCGGTAATCGATGCGGCGATGAACGATTTGATACGGCCCGCGTTGTACAGTGCATGGCAGGATATAGTACCCGTCTTTGACACTGGTGTTGCCACAAGGCTTTATGATGTGGTTGGGCCAATTTGCGAGTCGAGCGATTTTCTGGGTAAAGATCGTGATCTTTCGCTTGCTACCGGTGACCTTCTAGCCGTGCTATCTGCGGGGGCTTACGGTTTTTGTATGAGTTCAAACTACAATACCCGTCCTCGTGCTGCAGAGGTGATCATTGATAAGTCCGAAATCCACCTTGTTCGCCAAAGAGAGCAGGTGCAAGACCTTTTCGCAGGCGAGTGTATTCTGCCGTCGTAATTGAGTGTTAAGGATAGGTGGAGTCACATTTCCATGAATGGTTCTGAGCCCACCTAGCTTTACTTTGTCTAACTGCTGGTCCTATCAACGCCATCTCACGTGATGTTATCTTGTACGCACTGCGTTTATTTGTCCCGGTAGAGCACGAGCGGCTGCTCGAGAGCGGTGATCTACTGCGAGCGCGGTCTTTATTGCTATCAGGGGCAATCCCGATAAAGAAGAGCAACTACTCGCCTTAATCGATCAGAAGTAACTGACTCGACATCTTACTTCTTGGTTCGACTCTCATACCGGGTGACCAAGTGCCCCTGCGTGCCCTTACTGACATTGTGTGGTTGTCAGCCAATCGTCTCCCTGCCTACGTTTTACCAAGACGGCCTGAGTTCGGTAACTGTTGCGGGAGTAATAAAAGTTGACGCTGACCGTCAATTTATCCTGAAAATTTTCCAAAGTGAACTAGGGTTAGCAGTAAAAGTAAACGACTTGTCTCATTTTATGTACACGTTTACTGTCTGTTGGTTTCTTACAAAAAGTATAAAAAACAGTAATGTAGTCGTTACTGATGATTTTTTACTTTAACATTCGTCTGCTATAAAACGACGCGGCGATTGCGTGGTTGATTGTTCGGAAATGAAGCTAGGGATATGCCCCTCGAATTTACCAAAATGCATGGTATTGGAAATGATTTTATCGTTATCAATGCCTTAGAGAAACCACTCTCGCTGAAAACAGACCAAATTCAACGGTTATCCCATCGACGGTTGGGTATTGGTTTCGACCAAATGCTGGTCATTGAACCTGCAACCACAGCCGAGGCTGAGTTTAACTATCGAATCTTCAACGCCGATGGCGGTGAAGTTGAAAACTGCGGGAATGGTGCGCGTTGTTTCGCCCGCTATGTCATCGACAAGGGTTTGACGACAAGCACCGAGATACCGGTATTAACCGCGACAGGATTGATGCACTTGATTGCCAATGAAGATGGTCAGGTAACCGTGAGGATGGATGTGCCCAACTTTGTTCCCGCAACTGTGCCATTTGCTGCAGATGCCGAGGATGAGCATTACCAACTTGAGGTCGCCGGCGGCTTGCTTTCTGTAGGGGTTGTGTCGTTGGGAAATCCTCACGCTGTAACAACCGTGGATGATGTCAAGACTGCTGCGGTAGAAAGACTCGGGCCGCTAATGGAGTCTCATGAACGTTTTCCTAACCGGGTAAATGCGGGATTTATGGAGATAGTCAGCAGGCAGGAAATTCGCCTCAGAGTGTACGAAAGAGGTGTGGGTGAAACACTTGCTTGCGGCACGGGTGCGTGCGCTGCGGTGGCAGTGGGTATCAGGCAAGGCGTATTAGATAAAGATGTATTAGTGCATTTGGAAGGTGGAGACCTGAAGGTGAATTGGTCAAGTGACAAAGCCCCGATAATCATGACCGGGCCGTGCGAAACAGTGTTCGAAGGCAGAATAGAATAATAATGATAAGCAATAAAAAACAAGCACTGGTCGAAGACCATGAATACAACTGGCAAGAGCAAGATATGGCGGTGGCAGAATATCTGCGCGGTAGCCCGGATTTCTTTGCTCGTAACCCCGAGTTACTGCTTGAGATAGAGGTTCCTCACTACCAGCGGGGCGCTGTGTCTTTGGTAGAAAGGCGTTTATCTCTGCATCGTGAACAATATAATGATTTACGTGATCGCCTTTCCGAAATTGTTGATGTGGCGCATCAAAATGATCACCTGGGGGAACTACTGCACGATTACTCTGTTGCTCTTATGGCCGCTGATTCAATTGTGGAAGTGCTGGAAATTACCCAGACAACGCTAACAAATCAACTTGGCTGTGAAGATGTGCGCGCTATACTGATCCGCAACGATCTGATTGAGATGTGTTTTGAAGACGCACCATCTAATGTGACCTTGCAGGACCCCGTGTTCTCTCGTAGCCTTCGTGAGCTGCACACAAGGCGACCGGTGTATTGCGGTCATGCCTCAGCAGAGCGCATTGAACAATTTTTTCCAGACACTGAACTGGCTGTTAAGTCAGTAGCTATTATCAGGCTGTCAAAGGTAGCTGGTCGACAATCTCTGGAGATCGGTTACCTAGCGTTGGGCAGTGAAAGCAAAAAGCGATTCGCGCCACACATGGGGACCGATTTCCTAAAAAGGTTTGGTGCTTTGCTCAGTGCTCGTCTGGCAGTTTTTTACGATTAAAAACCTCAAGTCTAAAAGTACACCGGCGCTAGCCGCCGGCAGAAAAGCCACAGTGGTAACGCCATTGTTAAACGAGCGCGGTGGGGTAGATTTCAATGCCGCCATTGACGAATTTTGTGAATATCTTACGGTTCAAAAGCGATATTCACCTCATACCATAAGTGGTTATAAACGCGATCTTAATCAGGTCGCTTTGGCATTAGCGAAGCTTGATGTCACTGATTGGAGTGGTGCTAATCCGTTTAACATGCGCACTGTTATCGCCACTCAGCATGGGGCAGGGTTAGCGGGTCGAAGTCTGGCCAGGCGGCTGTCTGCGGTAAGATCTTTATTTAAGTACCTCATTAAGCATCACTACCTTGAATCAAATCCGGTGGCTGAAGTACCCGCGCCGAAAGATGAACGGGGTCTGCCTGAAACCTTACAAATAGAGGATATACAGCGTCTTTTTGCGTTAGAAGGTGATGATATTCTGCTGCTGCGTGATCGCGCTATTTTCGAATTAATCTATTCATCGGGTTTGCGACTGGCCGAAGTAGTTCAGCTGGATGTAAGCAGCATCGAAACTACTTCTAAACAAGTGCGTGTTACTGGCAAGGGCTCAAAGACACGAATTCTGCCGGTAGGTAGTCTTGCCCTTAAAGCTATAGGTGCGTGGAAAAATAGACGGATTGAACTCACTAAAGGTGCGGGCGATGAGACGGCCCTTTTTATCAGCCGCCGTGGAACCCGACTGTCGCCCAGAAGTATTCAGCAGCGGCTGAAAACATTGGCTTTAAAGACCGGCATACCAAACAATGTCTACCCGCATTTGTTGCGGCATTCGTTTGCCAGTCATATGTTGGAGTCAAGTGGTAATTTACGTGCAGTGCAGGAGCTTCTGGGGCATGCGGATATCAGTACAACACAGGTATATACCCATTTGGATTTTCAGCATTTAGCTAAGGTTTATGAGCGCGCTCATCCGCGTGCGAACAAAAAGCCGTTGAAAAATCTTTAACTGAATTAGCTATCTGTGTTGCCCTGGTCGACAGGAAATTCCACCCGTTATCATTAAAGTAATCGAGGTGCCTCACTGATGATAAAGCAATCAAATAGGCTATTTTTCTGCAGTTTTTCAGAAAGTATCATGAGTGATTGGCGCTTCGATCCCGCAATAGATAAATTTACAGACTCGCCTGTTTTAAATTTATTGGGAGGTAGCAATACAAGTGTTAATACACTTTCGGGGGTCGCACTCTTGCACAGCAATGCATCAACGGTAGCGTTGTTTTCTGTTGGCTTCTTATCTACTGTGCTAATCGATACGTTTCGAGCAGATTGTCCAATCTTCTCAACACCGACTCTTAGGGCGTCGTCAACCTGCGAGTGTAACCACCGCACAACGCCCACTGTGCAAGTAATATGTTGGGGATTCTTTTTTTCCAGCTTCCACGCGATCAAGTCACCCAGACAAGTATTGCAATCGCCGGTGTCTGTCGACAGCAACCCAACACCACCAGTGCTCTCGTTGATTAGTGTCCATTTGCCGGATGAAGGTCTAACCAGTGTATTTCGCTGCGTTATCGCATTAAGAGAAGCAGTAATATTTTTTAGGTTGCGTTGGGTATAAAAGTCGGCGTG
>JALZUX010000012.1 GCA_023301405.1 Granulosicoccaceae bacterium
GTGCAGGTGGTGCAGGTGGTGCAGGAACCAAAGCTTCCACCGGAACAACGGTGGGAGTCGTTATCGCCGGAGTTCCGGCAAAATCATAAGGATCAGCCACACCGTTCTCATTTATATCCGGGGCAATCAATCCACTGCCGGCAGTCAACGGAATGCCATCACTACTCACAGCACCATCAGCCTGGTCATCGGCATTTACATCAACCCCTAATGCTTCGAGCACATCGGCAACTCCATCGTTGTCACTATCAAGATCACGATGATCTGGTACACCGTCAAGATCAGTATCACGGGTGCGCTCAACCGCAATGTATTTTTGTGGACCGGCATTTGAAAAATCATGACGAAATCCTGCACGATCATTATTTAAACCAGACACCTCGATAGCGTTACTAATTGAACTATAAACCATGATTAATTCAAATTTATCGCGTATGTGCAAAGTGACTGACCCGCCATCACTGTGGCCGTCATCACCGTCAATAGCGGTGAAATTCAACCACCCGCTCTGATCAACCATGACAGAGATTGCTGAATCGGATGACAATGAATAACCAATTATTGATTCCTGTGCAACAATAATGGTTTCACTTCTTTCCGCGTCGAGGTCTGAAACAGTGAAATCAATATTCATCATCTCAGGCACTGTCTCTTGCGCGCTGAACAGTGCCCACTTTATGGTTGCTTTGCCGGGGTTCTCTAACTGAATTTTCGGCAGGTTTTTATAACTGGACCAATTAAGAGTTGTAGTGGCGGATAGCACGCTTCCCTGAAACCAATGAACATCGTCACCAATAGTATCTTCCAATTGAAAACGATAATTTGAACCTATCGATTGACTACCTGACCCCGCTTCAACAGCCACAGGCTGATACAAATCTGCCGGAAAAGCAGCAGGATCACTAACCAACTGATAGCCCTCTACCCCATTTGTTAATCCATCATTATCCTGATCAAGGTCGCGACTATCATCTACGCCATCACCATCAAAGTCTGCTACCAGGTCGGCATACCCTACACCAGCACTAAAAATCAACGCTGACGTCACAACAGCAGGTAAGTAAAGAACCCTGCGAACCGCCAGTAGTCTTACCTTCCATAGTTGACACATTAGAACTTCCTCAATGCTCATTATTCGCACTATCCCGGAGAGGTCATCTCCAACTGCTTGCTCACCAGAGCTGTTAAATGACAAGAGTCAGAAAGCCGACTCACTAACCCTGCAACTTGATTACGCGCAAACGAGGTGCCAATACAACGGTCATGGTTCAGATAAATGACTATAATTAATCAAACGATCGGCACTTTTTTGACAGTAGGCAGACTCGCTGCCCAACCATGCTGTAATCCCTTAAAAACGCATAGCAACAGAACCAATATGGCTTTCACTGAATTAGAAATTATGCTTCCCAATGAGCAACAAATGGTCAGAGGGTTACGCTATTGTTCGGGGTCTAAAAACAATATTCTGTGCCTGCATGGTTGGCTCGATAATGCCAACAGCTTCCGGCCGGTTATGCCCCTGCTAACTGATTGCGATATCGTCGCTATCGACCTACCGGGCCACGGACGATCAGATCATTTACCGGGGCCATACACAATTGCCAACAACGCCCACTATGCATTGCAGATTGCCAAATCACTTGGTTGGGAAGAATTTCAGCTAGTTGGGCACTCAATGGGCGGATGTATTGCACCGTTTGCCGCTGTCGCAAGCCCCGATCAAGTGAAGAGTATTATTATGATCGACGCCACCGGTCCGCAAACCGAGTCTCCGGACCAACTGCCAGCACGTATGGCACGCTTTCATCGTGAAATGGCTAATCCCAATCTGCACAGATCAAGAACCTACGACAACATCGATCAGGCCATAGCATCACGACTGCGGGCCAATACCATGAAAACAGAATCAGCCAAACTCATTGTTGAACGACAACTAGAAAAATCGGCTAACGGTTACCAATGGAGCTTTGACAGAAAGTTAAGAGTGGCATCAGCACACTACTACACCGAACCCCAGGTAGAGACAATTCTGGCTGCCATACCCTGCCCGGTACAGTGTATTCTGGCTGATCAGGGATACATGCTAAAACACAAACATACCGACAGCCGCTTGCAGCATATAAGCAACCTTCACTTGCAAACACTACCGGGGCATCACCATTTACATATGGATACACCGGAAACCGTAGCTGCCAGCATTAATGAATTTTTATCAACACTTGCGCATTAAACGTTTGGCGCACAGTACCAACTGATCAATCAACAAACTTATCAGCTATTGCTGTCGTTGCACGGACTAATTGATCCATCATTTTTTCGCCTCCGCGCAGCGCCACACCAACCGCTAAAATATCCAGCACCATCATTTGAGCGAGGCGCGACTTAAGCGGCGAGAACACATCACTGTCCTCGGCAACATCTACATTCAAATTTATATTAGCCAATGCCGCCAACGGCGACCCTGTTCGGGTGACTGAAATAACCGGAGCGCCTGCCTGCCGGGCAAGCTCTACCGCATTAATGACATCTTTATTTCTACCGGTATAACTGATCACCACAGCAAGAGCATCGTTATCAAGTAACGAGGCTGCCGCTTTTTGCACATGAGGATCAACGTAGGCAATCGCCGGCTTGCCAAGCCGGAAAAACTTAAGTTGTGCGTCTTCCGCCACCAAGCCACTACCACCAGAGCCATAGAACTCAACCCGATCAGCTGAGCAATACAAATCGATCGCCTGATCAACCGCTTGATGATCCAGCTGATTTCTGATGTGCTGCATTGAAGCGATGGCCGAGTCAATCAGCTTCTCTGAAAGCTCTCTACTTGAATCATCCGAGCTAACATCACGGAAAAAAAATTTATCTTGGCTGGCAATAGAACGCGCTAAACGTAGCTTAAAGTCATGATAGCCGTCACAACCTATGGCGCGGCAAAAGCGCACCACGGTCGGTTCACTCACACTGGCTAGTTTGGCTAAGTGCTGGATAGAAGCCTCGACGATTTGCTCAGGATTTCTAAGCACTTCGTTCGCGACTTTCAGTTCAGAGCGACTTAACGCGGAACTGGCAGAAGTTATTTTACCCAGCATTATTTATCTGCTTTAAGCGATACGACACGGCCACTGATTGAACGTGCAAAGCGTCCCCCTGCGGAGCTGAGGTAAAACACAACCACATCATTACGAGAAATCCCTATGGTGCCCAGAAAACTCT
>JALZUX010000013.1 GCA_023301405.1 Granulosicoccaceae bacterium
ACATCTAACACAGCAGCCCCCGGCAGGGTCACGCTGAAGGCGACACCTAACACAGCAGCCCCCGGCAGGGACACATCTAGCATGACTCCGCCGGAAGCGCCCGCATAACAAAAACAGCCTCCCGCAGGGAACACTTAAACAGAACAGTTTGGCTGTCGGCCTTTAGCTCTGGCTGCTCTGAGAATCTCCAGCGCTCTTGGCATTTGAGCTTCAAGGTCTCTGATCCGTGTGGTGGGGGCTGGATGAGTAGACAACAACTCTGGTGTTGATCCACCGCTGGCGGCTGCCATATTGCGCCACAACTGAGTGCTGGCGCGGGGATCAAATCCGGCGTTGGCCAGCAGGTCTAGTCCTAGAACGTCTGCTTCGCTTTCTTGTCCGCGACCGTAGGGCATTAACACGCCGAACTGCAAGCCTAATCCCAGTGCTGCCATTGTTTGAGCGCTGGCGGAGTTTGCGGTGGCGCCGATCAGCACTTGGCCAATGGCAAGGCCGGCTTGGCCTGCCAGGCTGGCCGATACTCGAGCTTTACCGTGATTGGCCCTGACATGGGCAACTTCGTGTCCCATAACGGCTGCTAATTGATCAGGGGTTTCGGCGACTTTGAGTAAGCCGGTGTAAACCCCGATTTTCCCACCGGGTAATGCGAAGGCATTGACTTGATCATCGTCGAATAGGGTTACTTCCCATTGTTGATCGTCATCAAGGTGCTTGGTTATTGCGTTACTTATACAACGAACATAGGCTGTTTTCCGTTGGTCCCTGGAGATTGGGACTGTCCTTTTCAGGTCAGTATAAGCGGCTAGCCCCATTGAGGTTACTTCTCGATCGGATATCAGGCTGAGTTGTCGTTTGCCGGTGGGCGATGTTGCACAACTGCTGGCAAGCGCAATGGACAGGGTGCAGGTGATAGCTAAGAATCTTTTCACTTTTATTCTCTGTAAAAACGTTACGGACAATGTATAAGTTTGTCGGTATAAGTGCCAGCGAAGTTAGCCACCTAGTCGATGATGTGACACTTATCTACGTGGATTGCCCGCTGGGTGAAGAAGGGGCTGCTTGGTTTCCAGATTCTGTGAATAAACACTATTACTTTGATGGCTGGATTGGCGCTTGACCGTTGTAACTCAGTCTGTACTATTAGCGGTTTTGAGAAATGACACCTTATGGCCAAAAAGAAGGCTGATAAAGACAAGTTGAAATCAAAAGTTTCAACGCCTATAGCAAGTAAGAAGAAGGGCAAGAAAAAAGGCTTAACTAAGAAAGCTGTTGGTAACAAGGCAAGCGCTAAAAAAGCCAGCAGTAAAAAAGCAGCACAGAAAACCGCTCGCAAAGAATACCCCCACGGTAAAAGCGCAGAAATTCCGTACGATCTGGTTTATGTTGCTGACAGTGATCTTCACGGCAAAGGCATGTTTGCTCGAAAAGCTATTAAAGCGGATATCACACTAGGGCTGCTTGAAGGTTACCCAACTAAGAAAGATGGCACCTATGTGCTATGGCTTACCGAAAAGAAGGGCATGCGCGTTACTAACGATTTTCGCTTTATAAACCACGACAGCAACCCTAACTGTGCGTTAACCGACACCGACGTGATCACGCTCAGGAAAATTAAGCCTGAAGAAGAATTGACTCATGATTATGGTTGGTAGTTTTTAGTAAAGGGATCTAACTTGCATCATTCACCGGGTGATAATAAATCAACCCACATCAATAGGAAGCAAGGATGCTTTGATAAGTGATGCCGGCTATTGAATAATTCATGCAATACAGAAGTTCCCGGCAAACCACCAGTTAATACTGCCCTGGCAATGCCAGGTGTTCAAGACTCAATCCAAATAATCAGACCACTTCCGATCGCTATGCCCAAATACAAAAAAGTGCGGATTTAATAGTGATTGCTTGGTGTTGTATCGAAGAGCCTGCATGCTTGTATCGGTCAGTTGACCGCCAGCTTCTTCTACAATGCACTGTGCGGCTGCGGTATCCCACTCGCCGGTCGGGCCAAGGCAAGCGTAGATGTCAGCACGACCTTCTGCCACCAGACATGATTTTAACGCGCCTCCCATCTGAACTGTTTGATGATCACCAAGTCTCTCGCGGAAGCTTTGCAACTGCGTGCCGCTTCTATTAGCCCAACCTAACGCGATGGTGATTCTATCGTCAGGTGCAGTACGTACTCCTATTTTGCGGGGTGTTTCATCGCCTATTTGCTTCCAAGCACCGCTTCCTTTTGTGGCCCAATAGGTAATCTCCAGAGCTGGTGCATGTACAACGCCCAATACCGGTTTGCCATGGTGAATCAGCGCGATGTTGACACTGAATTCGCCGTTTTTTTTAATGAATTCCCGAGTGCCGTCAAGAGGATCTACCAGCCAGTAAGTGTCCCATGAAGCGCGCTCGGTGAATGGCACACCGCACGACTCTTCAGACAAAACCGGAAACTGCGGGTCTATGGCTTGCAGTTTTTCGGTGATTATTTGATTGGCTGCCAAATCAGCAGCAGTGAGCGGTGTGTCGTCTGTTTTATTGGTGACAGTAATATCAGCTGAGAATAATTCAAGAATTTTATTTCCGGCGATTTTTGCGATTTTAATAATGGCAAGATCACGTCCCGGGGAGGCTTCAGCCGTGGTAAAGATGTTCACCAAATTAAGCCTACAGGACTATGAGTAAAAACACCCGGGTGATTGCGCTTTGCAATATTTGTGAATTTTTTTCTGTCATAGTGACATTGAAGTAAGCGATCTATCGTCAAGTGATTTGTGTTACCTGGATTCATCTTTGTAAGTGCAATTCCTTCAGCCGGAAATACTTCATGGCAGTGCTTGTGCTTGGACAAATGCTCATTGAAGATCGCAGAAAAAATAAGTCGGTGACGGCCTCTGCAGGTAATTTTTATCTGGCGGCCGATATCTTTAGCCCGTCGTAGGCAGGTTCAATGTTTGGCGGCAAAGACTCAAGCAACGTTTGATAATCTACCGCATTGTGCATATTAGTTAAAAGCGCTTTTGACGGATTAACCTTTGCAATATAAGCCAGTGCTTCATCGACATTCATATGGGTGGGGTGCGAAGTATAACGCAAGGCATCAAGCACCAGCACATCCAACCCTTCAGTGGCCTTAATGCTTTGTGGAAGTTCAACTGTTTTGACGTCGGGTAAGTAAGCTATATCACCAACCCGAAAACCCAACGCGCAGATATCGCCATGATTCACTTCAAACGGTAAAACAGAAATAGCACCGCCGGCACCTTCGATCGTTAACGGCTCAGCCGCCTTAATTTGATGCCTCACGCAGATCGCCGGGTAGCTACTGCCCTCTGCTTGCTGATAGCAGTAACCAAAAGCAGGCATCACTCGTTCAGCGGTTGCATCATCCATGTACACATTAACGCGTTTTCGATGGCGGATAGACAGTTGCCTGAGATCGTCCATGCCAAAGATATGATCGGCGTGTGAGTGGGTAAGCAGCACCGCATCAAGGTCTTGCACATTGGCCTGTAACAACTGGGCTCGCATATCAGGGCCTGTGTCAATCAACACGCTGGTGGTGCCCTGATCACTGATTTTTTCAATCAGCATTGAGCACCGTTGGCGTCTGTTTTTAGGGTTGTGAGGATCGCAGGCCCCCCAGTCGTTGCCGATTCTGGGGACACCACCGGAAGAGCCGGTGCCAAGTAGGGTAAAAATAGTGTTGGTCGTCATGGGGGAAGTATAAACGACCT
>JALZUX010000014.1 GCA_023301405.1 Granulosicoccaceae bacterium
ATTAAGCGGTGATTTCCGTCCGTAAAAGCACGGTAAAAAAGCAGCGTAATGCTGCTGTCAGTTATCGCGTGTCAGTCGGGCATTAGTTTCGGTTGTAAGTGATTAAGAATCTCTAACGGTGAATTGAGAAAAGCGTGGGCTTGCCAGGTTTGTGTATTGTCATCTTCTGCACTGATGTAGCCCCAGCCAGCGATTAAGCTTGTCATGTTAACGGCTCTTCCTGCCTGAATATCTCTTAGTGCATCGCCAATATAAAGACAATTTTCTGGATCGACGCCAGATTGCTTGCACGCTAAGCGCATAGGGGCCGGATGAGGCTTGGCGTGGGTGGTTGTATCGGCTGCAACGATACTGCAGCAGCGCTGAGTTAGATTCATGTCATCAAGTAGTTTAAGCGTGAGATGCTCTGGCTTATTGGTGATAATGCCCCACGGGATTTTATGCGACTCTAAAGTGGCTAACACGTTTTCTATGCCCGGAAACAATACGCTGTTGACGGCAATATCGCGCTCGTAGGTTTGCAGGAACTCAGTTCTTAGGTCGTCAAGTTCGGTGTTTGGGTTGAGCTCTGGAAATCCCAGCTTCAAAAGCGCTATTGAACCGTGTGATACCTGCGGCCGATAAAGTAATTCACTCACAGGCTTTCTGCCATGTGCCTGTAGCAGCGTGTTGAGTGCTCCGCCCATGTCGGGGGCGGTGTCGATCAATGTGCCGTCGAGATCAAAAAATACTGCTTCTGTGGTCAATGTGTCTTAGTCGGTGGCTTGTTTGGTTGTACAGGCTAGGTAATTGACTTTGATGTCGCCGCCAGTGCTGTAAATTTTTGACAGTGGGTTGTACGTCATGCCGGTTAGATCGTTGATTTGCAGGTTTGAGAGTCGGCACCATGTTGCCAGTTCAGAGGGTTTTATAAAGCGTTTCCATTCATGTGTGCCGCGTGGCAGCAAGCTTAGCAGGTATTCGGCCCCGACAATTGCAAACGCGTAGGATTTATTGTTGCGGTTTAAGGTTGAAAAAAACGCACTGCCGCCCGGTTTTAGAAGTGTGCTGCAAGCGGCCACAATTGCTTCAGGGTCTGGAACGTGTTCCAGCATTTCCATGCAAGTAATAACATCAAAAACACCAGCGTTGTGTTTTGCGTATTCTTCGGTGGCGACGCATTGATAGTCAACTTCAATATCTGCTTCAGCGGCGTGCAGGGCGGCCACGCTGAGTGCTGGCTGTGACAAATCAATGCCGGTAACTTCGGCACCGGCGCGCGCCAGTGATTCGGCTAAAATGCCTCCGCCACAGCCAACATCCAGCACGCGCTTGCCATTGATGGTGGTATGTTCCTCAACGTAAGCCAGTCGCAACGGGTTGATTTCATGAAGGGGTTTAAACTCGCTTGTGGTATCCCACCAGCGGCTGGCAATGTCACTGAATTTGGCTATCTCTTGCTGATCAATATTGTTGCCGCTTGTGTTGGTGCTGGCAGCTGAATCTGTGGGCTTGTCATGCATTGCTTTTCCAGTATAAGCGGGTTGCTTTTTGATTTGTCAGAAGGGCGTGAGGTGGTGCCGCTCTAGCAGGTGGGCAGCGCTGATTAGACCGCGCGTCAGGTTGCTATTGTCCAGTGCGATGAACAGTTAATCAACCGACAATCAGGAGAGCTGTGCCAGCCTCAGTCCGGTGCTGTAATTTCGGTTAAAATTGTCCCGTAAGTTGCAGCTCATCTGTTCTGTGCAGCGGTTGTGCGGTTGTGATTAGGTGAAATTTCCCGCTTGGCGGTTGGCGTGTATGGCGGCTGATCTTGAAGAGTGGCTAATAGTGTATTAAATGCACGAGACATAGCACTATATGGTATGCTATGAAGTCAGTTTCAGCCTCCTTTCTTGTTTATTTTTCCTAGGGCGTACCTTGAGTAAAAATGTCTGATTTTGCTAAGGAAATTATTCCGGTAAATCTCGAAGATGAGATGCGCCAGTCGTACCTTGATTACGCCATGAGTGTGATCGTAGGGCGGGCCCTGCCTGATGTCAGGGATGGTCTCAAGCCTGTTCACCGCCGCGTCTTGTACGCCATGAGTGAGCTAGGTAACGACTGGAATAAATCGTACAAGAAATCAGCGCGTGTGGTCGGTGATGTTATTGGTAAGTACCACCCCCACGGCGATACCGCAGTCTACGACACCATTGTGCGTATGGCGCAGTATTTCTCAATGCGTTACATGCTGGTTGACGGGCAGGGTAATTTCGGTTCAATCGACGGTGATTCGCCGGCCGCGATGCGCTACACCGAAGTGCGAATGGCCCGTATTGCCCATGAATTACTAGCTGATCTAGACAAAGAAACCGTCGATTTCAGCGCCAACTACGATGGTTCAGAGACAGAACCCGTGGTGTTCCCAGCGCGTATCCCCAATCTGTTGATTAACGGGTCTTCCGGTATCGCAGTGGGTATGGCGACTAATATCCCGCCCCACAACATTGGTGAGATCATCAGCGGAACGCTAGCGATGCTTGACAACCCCCAGATCGAACTACCGGAATTGATGGAGCACATCCCCGGGCCTGATTTCCCGACTTACGGCATCATTAATGGTGCTCGCGGTATCCGGGAAGCGTATGAGACCGGTCGTGGGCGGGTGCATGTGCGTGCTAAGGCCTCAGTCGAGCACAACGAAAAAACCGGTAAAGATACCATCATCGTTACCGAGCTTCCGTATCAGGTTAATAAAGCACGGTTGTTGGAAAAAATAGCCGAGCTGGTCAAAGACAAAAAAGTAGAAGGCATTACCGAACTGCGCGACGAGTCAGACAAAGACGGTATGCGTATGGTGATCGAGCTGCGACGCGGTGAACCCGGCGATGTGCTTCTAAATCAGCTTTACAAGCAAACCCAATTACAGACTGTGTTCGGTATCAACATGGTTGCCCTGATCGACGGCCAACCCCGATTACTAAAGCTGACAGAAATCCTCGATGCGTTTATCCGGCATCGTCGTGAAGTGGTTACACGCCGCACGTTGTTTGATTTACGTAAAGCGCGTGATCGTGCACACATCCTTGAAGGTCTTGCGGTAGCACTAGCCAACATTGATGCAATCATTGAACTCATCAGAGCAGCGCCAAACCCGCCAGCCGCTAAAGAGGGGTTGATCGCTGGTGTCTGGAAGCCCGGAAGCGTTGTAGAAATGCTTGAGCGTGCCGGTGCTGATGCCTCTAAGCCGGAACATCTTGGCCCTGAGTTTGGTTTGCTTGAAGACGGTTACCATTTGTCACCCGCTCAGGCGCAGGCAATTCTTGATCTGCGGTTGCATCGCCTCACCGGGCTTGAACAAGATAAAATTATTGACGAATATCGCGAAATCCTTACAAAAATAGAGGGTTTACTCGAAATTCTAGAAAGTCCGGACCGTCTGCGTGAGGTTATCCGCACCGAACTTGAAGAAGTAAAAGAACAATACAACGACGAACGCCGCACCAAAATAATGATCGACTACTCAGAGATGACAGTCGAAGACCTCATCTCTGATGAAGATGTGGTGGTTACGTTATCGCATGCCGGTTATGCCAAAGCGCAGCCATTGTCTGACTACACGCAGCAGCGTCGTGGCGGCAAAGGAAAATCGGCAACATCAATGAAAGATGAAGATTTCATTGATAAGCTTTTTGTCGCCAGTATGCACGACACCGTTCTATTTTTTAGTAGTGTCGGTAAGGTGTACTGGAAGCGCGTTTATGAATTACCAGTGGCAAGTCGTGGTGCGCGTGGCCGACCTATCGTTAATCTGTTACCGCTGGTTGAAAACGAGCGCATCAGTGCGGTACTTACCGTGCGTGAGTACGGTGAAGATCAGTTTGTATTCTTTGCGACAAA
>JALZUX010000015.1 GCA_023301405.1 Granulosicoccaceae bacterium
TCATTCTTCTTTAACGAAATCGATCGTAATAGCTGGCCGAAAGACCGCATCCTCGCTACGACCCTCATTCTCGGACAGGCTCCTAGTCGATTGATAGCGCCAACCTCCCCCACACAACAGATTTAATAGAAAATAGCACATCAACCAAAGTAGTTTTAATCTGGTGCCCGCACTCCTTACCAATGCCGGTATACGCTGCCGTAAACATTTGCACCACATAATTGATACGTTGTCGTGTTGCCGAACAAGAAAATGCACGTAGTTGAAGTGAGAATTTATCGTATCGTATGATTGGAGTCAGCGTTAAGTTGCACGCCTGGCCAGATGCAAATGATCAGGTAGGCACCGGCTATAATTGCACCTTAAACAACCACGAACTCACACCTGCTATCGCTAGACTTAGCCCCTTGTCGGACTACACGCTCTTGTAATTTTTATTTTATAAGTCATGTTTCGATGGTCGTTTCAAATTACTCCCTTTATACCTAACACACTGCGATGGCAGCCATAGGTGGCACTTTACACAATAATGTGTGGGACCTGAGTCCTGAGTAATAGGCAATAATGGACAATGATCGTATTAAACTGGTTTTCTATTGGGTTTGTATCAACAATTAGCTCTACAACCGAGCCAAATAAATGCAAAGAAACTTAACCATTAAGCAAAGTACAGTAACGACTCGCTATCGAAGCCCGCCCACGACAATAAAGCGCATGCTTACACTGAGCAAACTCCGCATGGCCATTCCACACGGAGCAAATAAGACAGTAGCATTTGATAGGTTCTTTCACCCAACCCTATTTGGCTAGATCAGGGTACTCGGGTACATACATTAGTTGTGAAATATAAGCCTCTACATCATCCGGCTTTTCAGTTTTGGCCAGGCCCTGCTCCCATGCTTTCTCAGCCAGCTTCACCGCAATGCGCAATGACACTTGTCGAATCGACGACAATGGAGGGTATAACGAGCCAGCGGCTAGATCTTGCTCTGAAACCTCCTCTGCCAACGCCGCCGCGCCCGCCAGAAACATTTCATCAGAAATTCTTTTCGCCTCGCAAGCAATAGCACCCAGACCAATACCCGGAAAAATATAGGCATTGTTGCCTTGCCCGGGTCGGTGAAGCACGCCTTCATACTCGACCGGATCAAAGGGACTGCCACTGGCAAATATTGCCCGGCCTTCACTCCACTCGTAGGCCTGCTGTGCCGTGCACTCCGCTTTAGAGGTAGGATTAGACAGCGCAAAAATGACTGGCCTGTCGTTAACTGTACTCATGGCTTGCACAACTTCACGGCTGAATGTTCCGGGCGAGCCGGTTGCACCAATCAACACGTGAGGCTTAATAGTGTTGATCGCCTCTACAAAGCCTAATTGCTCGTGATCATGTGCGTACGGCAGGTTGTGCGGCATCAAGTTATCACGCCCTTCGACTACCAACCCATGCAGATCGTTGAACCACAGCCGCTTTCTGGCTTCTTCGATATCAATCCCGGCATCCACAAGCGCGGCTACTAACAAATCCCCTATGCCGGTGGCTGCAGAACCCGCGCCGAGAAACATGATTCTGATATCAGTGAAGTTCGTACCGGTGATTCTATGTGCAGCCTGAACACCTGCCAATGCCACTGCTGCTGTGCCTTGAATATCGTCATTAAAGCTCAGTATTCTGTCCCGGTAGGTATCTAGCAACTTGTAGGCGTTTGGCGTTAGAAAATCTTCAAACTGCAATAACGCTTTGGGGTAGCGATCAGAGACGGCGGTAACAAACTCCTCGACGAGTTCATCGTAATCATTACCCTCTATTCGCTTTGCCGGGTACCCGAGATACAGCGGATCATCAAGCAGCTCTTGATTATTAGTGCCAACATCAAGCATTACCGGCAAACACTGGTGCGGCTGAATACCGGCGCAAGCCACGTACAGTGATAATTTACCAACCGGAATACCCATACCGTTGGCACCCAGATCTCCAAGACCCAGTATCCGCTGACCGTCGGTGACTACAATGATCCGAACGTCATTCTCGGGCCAGTTACTCAATATTTCACTGATTGATCCACGATCCTCAGGAGTAATATAAAACCCGTGCGGCCGGCGAAATATATGGGCAAATTCCTTACACGCCTGGCCCACGGTGGGTGTGTATATCAAAGGCATTAGCTCTTCAATGTTATTGATCAGCGTCCTGAAGAACAGCGTTTGATTTCTTTCCAGTAAGCTGATTAAAAATATATACCGCTCTATGTCGTAGCCCTTACGACGAATGTTCTCGAGAGTCCGCACCTCTTGTTTTTCTACACCGTTGACCCGATGGGGCAACAGGCCGCGAAGCCCAAGCAATTCTCGCTCTTGGCGCGTGAATGCTGTTGATTTGTTCAGTGCTGGGTTGTGTAGCACATCATAGCCAGTTGGAGTATCAGACATTGAAAAATCCCGGGTAATTTATTGAGACTAAGAGTATTAGGTTACCGATTTGACCAGTTAGCTGGTGTGTCCACATTGGACTTTCAGTACGGACAGCAGCACTGAATACCGATTTGCCCACGCCATAGGCTGTCAGTTCAGATGACCGGCAGGAAAACGTCAACGCAGACTTATTTAACAGAAAAGAATAGCAATCCTGACGCTAGATGAGAACACATTTTAAGTCAGGGTGCGCAGTGATTCTAGCTTAAGTACATAATTTATCTGCCATTTACAGAATAGCAACCCGACAGCCACAAACCTGAGATCGACACAACTGCAATTGAAAGGGCGACCAGAGGCAATTGTCGACCAGTCCATTTGCATGAAAAGTATCTACAACGCAATAATTGTCACGACACAAAAGAGAGAGCTTCTCGATGAATGTACCGATACATAAAGTCTTCTGCCAATCGCAGAATAGCGCTGCACAGATGATCCCCAGCGCAACCATTACTCTA
>JALZUX010000016.1 GCA_023301405.1 Granulosicoccaceae bacterium
CACTGCTACCGGCAAGCTCAAGCATTTTCGGGTCGCTGAGCCCGCTGACATCATTGATAAAATCAACACCGATGTTGATGGCTTTTTCGGCCACATCAGGGTTGCGGGTATCAAGGCTGACCAACGGTCGAAGCCTGTCATCTTTATATAGGTCTTTCAGGTATTCAAGTACAGGCGCCACTCTAGACCATTCAGTTGCGGTGTCGATGGTGGCCGCCCCGGGTCGGGTCGATTCACCACCGATATCCAGAATGGTGGCGCCACAATCCACCATGGTTTGCATCGTCTGTGTTGTTTGCTGTAAATCATCATGGGTGCCGCCGTCTGAAAACGAGTCGGGGGTTATATTCAGGATACCCATCCATAGTGGAATATGGTGTGGTAGCTGTTGGGACCATTGCAGTAAAGTGTTGTCTCCACGACCGGGTATTTTCAGCGTGGCGTTCAACGCGATGAGCGGCGTTAATACAAAGTGGCGCAGGTGCATATCCTTGTGCGGAATTGTCAGCCGTTCAGAACTGATGATCTGCTCGTTCCATAGCAGAATATCTATATCGATAGGTCGCGGCGACCAGCGTGACTTATTGGTCCGGCCGAAGCTGTTCTGTATGCCCAGAATATGTTCTAGCAGTTGTTCAGGTGAACCCTCAAATGCGCATTCGATGGCCATGTTTAAAAACGGTAGATTCCACTCCCAAGGGGCGTCATCCGGCAGCAGCGCAGGTGTTTCGATGACCGGTGAAGTTCTTGAGCATCGCACTCCCTTGTTTTCAAGTTGGGATATCGCGTTACGCAGATGAGATTGGCGGTCACCAAGGTTAGAGCCCAGGCCAAGATAAATAGTCATGCGTTAAGGTTGTCTATGGTGAAGGCGCTGTTCCGTTGGACGCAGGACTGCCTAATGGTGATGGTTTTTTTGTCGGGTGCGTTAATTTGAATTGTCATTACACATTACCTTTTGATCATAATGGTCTGGTGTGGCCATATTTCAGTAACGAGGCCGGATCGTTTCCCTAGATCGGTTAACATTGGGGTCCTGAATTTAACCTGGTAGACGGTGATCTGTGGAAAATAAAATGAACAAGCAGTGGCTGTTGGTGGAGCGCCCAACCGGTCTGTTCACTAAGAAAAACTTCCAGCTCAAACAGGTAATGATACCCCAACTTCAGGATGAGCAATTTCTGGTTCGGGTGGTGTACCTGTCCCTTGACCCTACGCAACGCATGTGGGCGCAAATGGATACTTATCTGCCCGCCGTTGAAAAGGGCGATGTCATGCGCGGTCTGGGTATGGGGGTGGTTGTTAAAAGCCGCAATCCGGCGTTTAAAGAAGGTGACATAGTGCAGGGCATGACGGGCTGGCAAACTCATGTCATCACTGATGGTCGCGACTACTCACAGGTTCCGTCAAAAAGCGGGCTGCCCCTTGAAGTTTATATGGGGCCCCTCGGAATGACCGGTATAACCGCTTATTTCGGGCTGATGGAGGTTGCCAAGCCGGAAAAAGGCGAAACTTTGCTAGTCTCTGCTGCCGCTGGTGCTGTGGGGTCAGTGGTTTGCCAGATCGGAAAAATCAAAGGGCTGCGGGTTGTCGGGCTTGCCGGTAGCGATGAAAAATGCGTTTGGCTGACGGATGAGCTAGGGGTTGATGCAGCGATTAACTATCGAAGTCCCAATGCTGCCAAGCTACTGAAAGACGCTTGTCCTAAAGGCGTAGATATCTGCTTTGAAAATGTAGGCGGTAAAATGCTAGATATGGCGCTGGGTCTGATCAACGTTGGCGCGCGTATACCGCTGTGCGGTTACATTTCTGAGTATGCGTCATCAGAGCCGGGCTGCGGCGTACACAATCTGCCGGCACTTATTTCCAAGCGCGCCAAAGTGGAAGGCTTTCTGGTGTTAGATTACGTTCATCGTAGCCGGGATGCGTTAGCCGATCTGGGCAAGTGGATGATGGATGGCCGATTGAAATACAAAATGGATATCGACGAAGACTTCGAAGACCTGCCCAATGTAATCAACAAGCTGTTTAGCGGAGAAAACCAAGGCAAGCTGCTACTTAAGGTAAGCGAGCCCCCTGAGTAGCGATTGCCACTGAAAATAGCGGCATATTCGATGACTTTGCCGCTGTTATTTTATAGTATAAAAGAGCGAATCTTGTAACAATTCGCGTAATCCATCCGGGTTACCCGACGACCGCAGGTAGCTTGGTCTGCCCACACTGAGGAAAATTCATGTTTAAACAATTGCTCGTTGTTTCAATGGCGTTAGCCACTAGTTTGGTAACTCCATTGGCCGCACAAGATGCAGAGCCTTTCAGATTAACGGTAATGCACACCAACGACACGCATTCACACCACGAGCCTCAGGGACGCAGTGGTATTGGTGGTGCTGCACGGCAGGCAACGGTGGTGAAGTCAATTCGTGCAGATGTTGAAAATTCTGTTTTGCTTGATGCCGGTGATCGCTTTACTGGCACGTTGTTCCACAAATATTATGCCGGTACCGATAACATTAAAATCATGAATGCTATCGGTTACGATGCGATGGCCTTGGGTAACCATGAATTCGACAATGGTCTTGAAGTACTGGAAAGATTTGTTCAAGGCGTTAACTTTCCAGTGTTGTCAGCCAATACGGATTTCGGCACACAAGAAGTATTGGCGTCTAGCGTTCCCGGTTCTACTATCCTTGAAATCGGTGGTGAAAAAATCGGCGTTATTGGTTTGGTTACTGCTGACACCCCTGAGATCACCATTAATTTCCCCAATAAGGAAGCAATCACCTGGTCCGATGACTACGCCAGTGCGGTTAACCGTGAAGTCGCTAAACTAAAGGAAGAAGGGGTCAATAAAATAATCCTGACCACGCATATCGGTTTAGGCAACGATATTGCTGTGGCCGGTAAGGTCACAGACGTTGATCTGATTGTTGGTGGTCACAGTCATACCGCCATAAGCAGCATATACAAAGAAGGCAAAGACACCGAGTATCCAATTAAGGTAGACGACGCCGACGGTAATCCTGTTTATATCGTTCAGGCCGGTGATCGTGATCGCTATGTTGGTAAGCTTGATCTACGCTTTGACCAAGAAGGCAAAGTCATCAGAGCTCGTGGCGACTTAATTTTATTGAGCAGCTTTATTACCCCTGACCCTGAAATAAATGCTCTGGTAGAAGGTTTAGCGAAGCCGATCAATGAATTGAAAAATACACCTGTTGCTGGCGATGATGAAAAGCCTGTTATTAGCTCTCAGCTAATGAGTAACCAAACCTGCCGCAGTGAAGAATGCCTGATTGGAAATTTAATTTCTGATGCCATACGCTATGAAACCGGTGCGCAAATAGTGTTGCAAAATGCTGGTGGTATTCGCTCTGACATCGATGAAGGGCAGATTTCCGTCGGTGAAGTATTAACCGTGCTGCCATTCGGGAATACTGTTTCTACTTTAAAGTTAACGGGCGCAGACGTGATGGCCTCACTTGAAAATGGTGTAGCGCGCGTTGGCGGTAAAAGTGGTTCAGGTCGTTTTGCGCAAGTGTCGGGAATACGCTACCAATACGATGTAAGCAAAGAACCTGGCAGTCGAATTATTTCAGCTTTAGTAATGAATGCAGAAGGCGGCTTCGCGCCATTGGAAGATGAAAAAATGTACACGGTTGCCACCAATAACTTTATGCGTACCGGTGGTGATGGCTACACGCAATTCAATGACAACGCTGTAGATCCCTATGATTACGGGCGCCCGCTTGAAGAAGCGCTGATCGACTACATGATCGCAAACAATCCTGTTGTCGTTAAAAAGGATGGTCGTATCAGCCAGTAAGGTCTAGCGTACTAAGTAGTAAAACCTCTCAGGCGTAATGGCATTCATTACGCTTGATTTGGTTTAGAAGGTCAGTTTTAAGTGGAGTAACTGAAATTATTGATCTTGAGTAAGCACAGATGCAAGGGCGAAAGCTGGCTGACAATAAATGGGTAGAATTTCCAGACGGAGAATTTCAACTGCACAATGGCGCTGATCGCACCTACTACCATGCGCGAAAGTCAGACGCGTAATGGCGATTGTTGTGGACGGTGATGAACCTTTTGGATTCACCTGCATTGTGAATCAACACCGATACCCGATTGAAAAATCAATATGGCAGTTTCCGATTGGCGGGTTTGTTTGCTCTACCGAAGATCCAGTCTCATCCGCCAGAAAGCACTGCTTGAGGAAACCGGTGTCAGTACCGGGTTAACGCATTATCTTAAATCATTCTATGCTGATCCTGGATTTCCAAATCAAAAAATTC
>JALZUX010000017.1 GCA_023301405.1 Granulosicoccaceae bacterium
GCCTCGTGAAGCCGGACACTTAACGCCGATCTGTGGTCGCATCACCGACACCTATCCGCAACACAACCGTAAAACATCTTGTCGTGGCATTAAACAACCCACCCGAGCGATTCACATTTTCATTGAAGGTGCCGATACCCTTCCATCATACGATCAACTATTCGACACAAATCTGCGCGAGTTTGCTGGTAGAGACAATTTAATCCAGCAACTGATTCTGAGTAGCAATACGTTGTAGCTACTCGCACCCGGGCGCTTAGCAGCAATACAATCGGAAACGGGACTTTAACCCCCTTCCGCTATACACTTTACTTTGTTTAAGATTGGTGAAAAGACAGCTTCAGACACCTGCAGCTGCTCCCAATAGCTTGTCAACAAACCACACGAGGCGGTACATGTCTAAATCAATTTTGGTCACCGGCGGCGCGGGCTACATCGGCAGCCACACGGTCAAACAGTTAGGACAGCAAGGCGAGAAAATAGTCGTTCTCGACGACCTGTCGACTGGGTTCGAACAGAGTGTTCTATTTGGCGAACTGGTGGTAGGCAAAACCGGTGATCGGGAACTTGTTGATCGAATAATGACCACCCATAACATTGACACAGTAATGCACTTCGCTGCCCACACTATTGTGCCGGAATCTGTTGAAAACCCGCTTAAGTATTATGACAACAACACCGCCTGCACAAGAAACCTGTTGGAATGCTGCCAGCGCAATAACGTTAGCAACTTTATATTTTCCTCAACGGCCGCAACCTACGGTGATGGCGACGGCAACCCTTGCTCAGAGGAAACTCCAACCGCCCCGATTAATCCTTACGGCATGTCAAAGTTAATGTCTGAATACATGCTGGAAGATCTGGGCAAGGCGTGCGATATGAAACATGTAATATTGCGTTACTTCAATGTTGCCGGCTGCGATCCGGATGGTCAGATCGGTCAGTCAACTAAAAAGGCAACGCTGTTAATCAAGGTTGCAGCGGAAGTCGCCGTTGGTAAGCGTTCAGAGATTTTTGTTTATGGCACTGACTACCCGACTGCCGATGGCACGGGTGTGCGTGACTATATCCACGTTGCAGATCTGGCGTCGGCACATATTTCAGCCCTTGATTACCTGCGTAAAGGTGGCGAGTCCACACGTCTTAATTGCGGCTATGGGCATGGCTACAGCGTTCGAGATGTACTCAATACGGTACAAAAGGTAATCGATGGCCCAATCAACATTGTGGAAGAACCGCGCCGGGCAGGTGATCCACCAGAGCTTATCGCCAACGTTGATAAAATCCACAAGACCCTCGATTGGACACCCAAGTATGACGACCTTGAAGTTATTGTTTCTACGGCGATCGATTGGGAACGCAAGATGCTGCAAACAAAAGCAGCCTGATTTAACACTTTCGCCGTTATAAAAAAAGGGTGCTTTAAGCACCCTTTTTTATGTCATTAACACTTTAATAGCTATGGTTCAAAAAGCCATTACAACGCCAAATCCAATAACAGTTCATCAGAGTTGGACGTGCGCTTTGCAATGCTATTCGACACCATTTGGTAATGCCCCAGCTGGTCAGCATCTGGCAAAGCCTGCACCGTTTTCGAATGAACCTTCAGCGCGACGATATCAGTCATGACTTCGATGTCTAGAACACTTTTATCACCACGCACAAACCCGGACTCCCCAAAACAATCACCCGGACCAAGCACCGCGCTTAAGCCACTACCGTCACCTGTGCTGGCAACACCCTCAAGGATGACATAGAGATGATTATCTATGGTGTCTCTACTAAGAACGGTTGATCCTGCCGGGTAGCGCACTATATTACACACTGACGTAAATCTAGCTACTTTCCGAGCACTGAAGCCTGAAAAAAACTTCAATTGCGGAATCAGTGACATCCAGCTTTCTAATTCAGGTGTTAATAAATCCGGGGGTGCCATTTTGTCGGCAACGTCCCGCAACGCGGCGGCCATTTCAGCACCACTGGCGTATCGCTGTCGAGGATTCTTCGACAAGCAACGTGCAACCACCAGCTCCAGCTCTTTAGGAAGATCAGGTCTGATAGAACGCAGTGGTGGCGCCATGTCCTTGATCACTGCGCGAAACAATTCTTTGACCTCTTCAGCCTTAAACAATTGTTGACCGGTGAGCATTTCAAACATGACCGCGCCAAGAGAATAAATATCACTTCGAGGACCCAGATCCTTGCCAACAACCTGCTCTGGTGACATATAATTAGGTGTACCAAGTGCTTGTCGGCCGCTCACATCCTCTGCAGAAGTACTTACAGCAATTCCGAAGTCCAGCAGTTTCACTGAAGCATCACTCGCCACCATAATATTAGCGGGTTTGATGTCGCGATGAACAATGCCCATTTTGTGTGAAAAATCAATCGCATCACACACGCTGGCGATAATGTTAACAACCCGATAGGCCGGCAACTGAGTTTGCCCTCGACCATGCTTCTTTAGCGATACGCCCTCTACATATTCCATCGCTATGTAGTTTAAAGGTCCGTCGACGCCAGCGTCGTATACCGTCACAATATTAGGATGTGCAAGACGCCCTGCTGAAAGAGTTTCTGTGATGAAGGCCTTTTGAGCGCCGGGCACTCTACCCGTTTGCTGATCAAGAGTACCGACCTGCGACACCTTAAGGGCGACATCCCGAGACAAAATCGCATCGTAGGCACGATACACAATGCCACAGGTACCACTGCCGATCCGATCCAGCAATTGGTACTTACCAACTTTCGTTGGAACAGCAAAATCTAATTTAACCGCGGAGGTTTGTTGTTTCCCCATTTTTTCTTTCATCTGTTATTACAAGGAGAATTCGTCTTTTCGACGCCGATTTTAGACCAGCCTAGTAGAGACTGTTCTAACTATTCATTAAGCATAGTCAATAATTGGCTATATATGCCCGCAAATGACCCATTTGACATGCAAACCACAATATCGCCAGGGTTTACATGCGTTTTCAAGTGCTCAACCATTGCTAAAGTGGTGTGAAACACCTGCGCCGGAGCGCTGGTTTCCCGACACAAGTCCGACAAATCAAGTTTCTCCGGCTGCGCGTTGTGTAACAAAGCACTGTCAGCCAAATCAAGCGCGGAGCCAAGGCTCTCAAGATGCGTGCCACCAACCATGCTGTTAGAGCGGAAATCCACCAGAGCAAACAACCGAGCCCCGCCACTCAACAATGGTTTGAGAGCTGCCAGAGTTGCTGCGATTTCGGTGGGATGATGGGCAAAATCGTCGTAGACCGCAACACCAGCTACCGTATCGAGAAGCTCAAGGCGGCGTTTAACGCCCTTAAAACCGGCCATCGCCTCAACACCCACTGCAGCAGGCACCCCGGCATGCCGCGCAGCCGCAATTGCCGCCACGGCATTCGACATATTGTGCCCTCCTAATAAGGACGGCTGACCTTCAAAGCCTAGCGGCATTCGTGCGCCATCAGGCGTGATGATTAAGTTTGGATCATGTTGATAACCCCAGCCGTTAACACTGGCGGATTGTTGCCCGGTGAGCGGCGCAAACGTTTCCTTATCAGTCCACAACCCCATCTCTAATACATCGCTCAAATTCTGATCAAATTCATTGACCACCAGCAAACCGTTGCCGGGAACGGTTCTAACCAAATGATGAAATTGCTTTTTTATGGCGTCTAGGTCATCAAAGATGTCGGCATGGTCGAATTCCAGGTTATTCAAAATCGCAGTGCGAGGATGGTAGTGCACAAACTTTGAACGCTTATCAAAGAATGCGGTGTCATATTCGTCGGCTTCGACTACAAAAAACGGCTCACTACCCGCCCTTGCCGAGCAACCAAAGTTAGCCGGTACACCGCCAATTAGGAATCCCGGTTCTAATCCCGCGTATTCAAGAATCCACGCCACCATACTAGACGTTGTGGTTTTACCGTGGGTTCCAGCAACAGCGACCACCCAGCGCCCGTGTAAAAAGTAGTCACTCAGCCACTGCGCGCCCGATGTGTACTTAATGCCACGATCCAAAATATATTCAATCTCTTCATTGCCAC
>JALZUX010000018.1 GCA_023301405.1 Granulosicoccaceae bacterium
GACAGCCACCAAGGTGGCTGTCCGAGAACTATGATCTACTGCGGGCGCGGTCTTTCGGCCAGCTATTACGATCAATATCGTTAAAGAAGAACAACTATTTGCCTCTATTGATCTGAAATATCTGACTCGAAATCTCACACCCTCGCAACGACCCTAGTGCTCGGACAGCCACCTAGGTGGCTGTCCAAGAACTATGATCTACTGCGGGCGCGGTCTTTCGGCCAGCTATTACGATCTATATAGTTAAAGAAGAATGCCTGTTCGCCTGAATCGATCAAAATATCTGACTCGAAATCGCGCCACGGAGCTAAAACATGCTAGCTCTCGGACAATCACTTAGGTGATTGACCTAAAACAGAAAATTACTGCAAGCGCGGTCTTTCGGCTAGCTATTACGATCAATCTTGTTAAAGAAGAACAATTAATCGCCGTTGATGTTTTCAAATGTGTGGATCAAAACTCACATCTAAGCTTAAGGTCCTTGCTCTCGGACTGTCACCTAAGTGACATTGCTGCGAACATGTATGTATAATCAACGGCTGAATTACTTTCTGCTACCCTGCTCAGGGTGGGGATTGAGGCCCACCTTAACGATGGCTTAGACGCACGCTGGTTGTTAGTTCAGTGTGATTTGTGTAATCCCTGCGTGTTTTAAATACCTGCTGTTTGTAGTGGAATATTGACTACATAATGCAACGTGAGTGAAACCAAATTTCTTAGCTTGCTGCGGGACGCAGTTTTAATTTGTATCCTTTTGGGCATAGCTGGCGTTTAAGTTGTACAGACGCGAATACCACTTTGACGTTATTTTGTCATGTGAATTCTGTGGACAAAAAATTAACTGTGTGATCGAAGGTTTCAAAGAATCCATAATCTGAAGCAACGGAGCTCCATTTGACTTATAGTAAATCTGCCATCGTAGGTGCCGGCTTAGTCGGGTTACTGGCAGCAACCTTGGTTGGCATTGGTGAATTTCTGCTTCACTTTGACGAGCTAGCGCGCTACGGCGAAGGCTTTGAGTTTTTCAAAGGAGTTCCAACAGAACAAGCCACCACCGGCCATTTTATTGGGGTGCTGGGCGCACCATTATATGTAGTGGGCTGCTGGCACTTGTATCATATGTTGAGGCCTGCAAACCGCGCGGCGGCACTGATAGCATTTTTTGCAATGGCTTACGGATTTATGATCGGTGTGGTCTGGATAGGCTCGCGTGCGACGGCATCGCTTATTGTAAACACCATCGGTGCTGATCCTGCAGGTGTAGAGCTTTCTCTTTACGACCTTCGCTATGAAACGTTGCTGACTGTTATACGAGTAGCAGCGCTTGTGTTTTCAGTGATATTTATCTGGCTTACACTGACCGGCAAAACACATTACCCGAGATGGGTTGCTGTTTTGAACCCTATCGTTTTGATTTTACTCAGTTTTCTTGTCTATGTAGTTGCCCCGTCTGTGGGTAAATACATGATGCCTATTGCTCTGAATATTGCGTTCTTTATTTTGTTTCTTTTTTCAACTATATATGCAATCCGCATCAATGATTTTAATGAGGTTAACCCGTGAAATTTATTAGTCGTATGTTCAAATTCATCATCACAATGGTGGTGATGATGATGGTAATGATGTTTGCTGCCATGTTTCTATACACCAAAAATGACGCTAAGATTGACTACGATGTAGATACTGCGGGCCTTGCTGTCCCAACTTACGACACCGTTGAGCTCGACAATGCCCAGACTCATGCAGACGCTACATCGCTTCCGTTTGCTGCTAGTGCGGCCATTGATATCGACGGTGATGGTGTCGAAGAGCTGTTTATCGGCGGTGGTCATTTGCAGCAAGATGTTATGTACAAGTTTAGTGACGGTAGCTTTACTCAAGTAGCTGATGCAGCAGGGGTGACTAAAGCAGCCGACGCTTCTTCTACTTTAGGCGCTTTGGCGTTAGATACCGATAAAGACGGTGATGATGATCTTCTCGTCACACGACCTGATGGTGTGTGGCTGTATGAGAATGACGGCGGTATGTTTGCCGGTGTGAAGCTAACTACACCAATGGAATCTGATACCACACCCTTATCAGTAGCGGTCGCTGACTTGAATAACGACGGCCACTTTGACATGTATGTTTCTGGCTACATCAACAATGATTTAGTAGAAGGCCTGAATGTATTCAGAGAGGGCTATGGTGGTACGAGTGCGCTGCTGATCAATAACGGTGATAACCGAAATTTCACTAATGAAACGGAAGCTCGTGGCCTGTTATACAAGCACAACACCTTCCAAAGCGCTTTTATTGACTTTGAAAAAGATGGCGATCTTGACTTAGTGGTTGCGCATGATACAGGAAAGATAAAAACATGGATTAACGACGGTGGCAATTTTACTGATCTGCCTAATCCAAATTCTGGTCTGTATTCATATCCTATGGGCATCGCCATTGGCGATTACGATAACAACGGTTTTGTAGATTTCATGTTCACTAATGTTGGTTCCACGCCTCCGCACTTTATGGTGAAAGGTGATCTAACTGAAGACCAGCAGCATCATTGGAAATGGATATTATTTAACAACAAAGGCGGCACTTTTGAAGACGCTGCAGAAACCGCAAAAGTGGCTGATTATGAATTTGGCTGGGGCTTAGTGTTTGAAGATTTAAACCTTGATGGTCGTGAAGATTTAGTAGCTGCTCAAAATTTTGTAAGTGCGCCGTTCCATAAAGTACCATTTATGCGTTTGCCCGGCAGGCTGTTTATTCAAACTAAGAATAACGAATTTGCTGAGATGGGCGCTGAAGCTGGTGTGGTAAACAAGCTCTACTCCATTACGCCTGTGACTGCTGACTTCAACGGCGATGGTGCAGCGGATATTGTGCATATTAACGTGGCTGGAAATTCACAAGCCTTTCTAAGTAAAGGTGCTGCTGGTGGCAATGGCTATCTGAAGATAAAAATGCCACGGGATGTTTCCTCAATAGGGGCAATGGTAGAAGTAACATTAGAGGACGGCACGGTACTTTATAAGCCTTATGTATCGGGTGAGGGACTGGCGTCAGATTCTAGCGACGTGATCATTGCGGGTTTAGGTGCGCAGAAGGCCACTGGTGTTGAAGTGAAATACCTTGATGGTACCAGCAAGACGCTCTCCGGTAGCTATCGCGACGAGACGTTGGTTGTCACCAAGTGATTGCGCCTCTTCGGTTAGTGTTTCGTGTACTAATTGCGTTGATAGCCATTTTTGTGCTGATCAATCTCAGTCCCGTATCACTAGCTGAATGGCGGGGCGAAGACGCGTGTCCGAAAATCGGACCGCTACCAGCGTGTTATCTGGTCATGCTCTGCTATGCGATGATTGGCTTGGCGGCGGCGTTCAATCCACGTCGCCTCGTTTGGATGTTTATCATCGGGTGGCTGCCTGTGGTTGCACTTGCTCTGACTGGTACAACGCTTGAAGTGCTTGGGCACGGTACGTGTCCGGTCAGTGAGTCGGGCATACCCATGTGCTACATTTCTTTAGCTCTTGCCGTGGTGTTGCTGCCTATGTATGCACTGGCAGGTGGCTTTAAAAGGCTGGCCACAATGAAAGATCAGGTAAGCGACCAGGCATAGTTCTGGTGGCGTTAGATCGGGTGTTGCCGATAATCGCAACACCCGGTGCGCTTACCAATCAAGTTAAGCCCTTGATATAGCGCATCACCTGTAAAGGTGTTCCCAGTAGCCATACAAGTGAGCTTGTGGCATCCACCCACTTTAAAGTCAACAAAGCATGAGCACTAAACACTACAGAGTCTGCAACTTCTGCGAAGCTATGTGTGGTATCGAAGTTCAGCTGACCCGCCAAGAAGATTCTGATCAGCCTGAAATAGTCATAAAGCCCGATAAGAACGATCCCTTCAGCAAAGGCAGTATGTGTCCCAAGGCGCCGGTTCTCAGTGCCCTGCAATCTGACTCTGATCGTTTACGCTACCCGGTTAAGCGTGTCGGTAAGGACTGGCTGGAAATCCCCTGGTCTGAAGCCTATGCGATGGTTGAAGAAAACATAAAGCGTGTTCGTGATCAATACGGGCCGGATGCGGTCGCCAGTTATTTGGGCAATCCAATTGTTCACAATATGGGCATGATGCTGTTTGTGAAGAAGCTAACGGAGGCCATTGGTTCGAAGAACGTCTTCTCTGCTACCAGCATGGATCAATTGCCGCATCATTTTGCAGCGCATTTCATGTTTGGCCATGAATTTCGAATTCCAGTGCCTGATGTTGATCGCACTGATTTTATGATAATCATGGGGGCCAACCCAATTGCCAGTAATGGCAGCATCATGACGTCGGCGGGAATTCGAGAACGGCTTAAAGAAATTGAGTCTCGTGGTGGGCAGTTTGTTGTGTTGGATCCGCGAGAAACTGAAACAGCGAAAATTGCCACCGCTCATCACTTTATCAAGCCGGGTACTGATGTCTATTTTCTACTGGCCTTTTTGCATGTGTTGTACAGGGATAATCACATCAAGATGGGCCGATTAGCAGAGCATGTTAAGGGCCTTGAGTATATTGAATCAATAAAAAATACGGTAACGCCACAACAGGCGGAGGCGATTACCGGTGTTGCGGCTACCGTAATTGAACAACTGGTGAAGGACTACGCGGCTCAGGATCGAGCAGTGTTGTATGGTCGCATGGGCTTGTCTACACAGCGCCATGGTGGCCTGTGTCACTGGCTGATCAATACGATTAATATTGTCTCTGGCAACTTTGATGCACCGGGTGGAATGATGTTTCCTACGCCGGCTATCGAGCTGGCTCGCGGTCGGGGTTTGCAAAATAGATTTGGACGTTGGAAAAGTCGTGTACGTCAGATGCCAGAGTTTTACGGAGAGTTACCCGTATCGGCAATGACCGAGGAGCTAACCACTAGCGGGGAAGGGCAAGTGCGGGCTTTTATGACGGTCTGCGGCAACCCGGTTTTATCAACTCCCGGTGGAAACAGGCTCGACGATGTTCTGCCTGATATTGATTTTATGTTTTCGATAGACAACTACATCAATGAAACAACACGTCATGCTCACCTTATTATGCCCACGCCCAGTGGATTAGAGGTTGAGCACTACGATCTGATCTTCAATCTGATCTCTGTATCAAACAACGTCAAGTATTCGCAATCCTTATTGCCACCTGCAGCAGATCGTCCTTACGATTGGCAGGTACTAAAGGAATTGATCGGCCGATTGTCACCTAAAGGCGCGGGTTTGTTTCACCGGCTGGAGACACCTAGGCGCATCATTAACTGGGGATTAATGCTAGGTGCCTACGGCAGGCTTAGTCATCCTAAACGCTGGTTTACCGGGCTTACGCTTAACAAGGTGATCCAATCAAAGCATGGCATCAGCCTTGGGCCATTGGTGCCGCGTGTGCCAAAAGGCATGATGACGCCTGACAAAAAAATAAATCTATCGCCCGACGTGTTTTTTCAGCGTTTGAAAGAGGTGGCGGATGAACTTGCCAGTGGTACCAACGGTGCTACAGGTGTCATAGCCAACGACTCTCAGGCCAATGATACTCAGAGTTACGAAACCTCTACCACTACTTTTCAGCTTATTGGTAGACGACACGTCAGTACCAACAACTCGTGGATGCACCAGTTCAGCAAGTTGAGCCGCAGCCGTCAGGTCAGATGCACTGCGATGATAAGTAGCGTTGATGCGCAGCGGATGTCTATTGCTGATGCCGATGAAATAAAAGTAAGTTCATCGAAGGGGTCAATAACCCTGCCAGCAGAGATCACGGAATCTATGATGCCTGGTGTCATTTGCATTCCACACGGATTCGGTCACACCCGCAGTGATACCCGCATACCTAACGCGGAAGCGAAACCGGGCGTCAGTGTGAATGATATTACAGATCACGAACATGTTGATCCCCTGACTGGCAATGCGGCGTTTTCTGGTCTGGAAGTAAGCGTTGAAAAAATCGGCTCGGCCAGCAATCTGTCGATCACTACTGGTAAGCCGTTGATGGTATTGTTCGGGTCACGTACCGGTAATGCTGAATTTACGGCTGGAGATACGGCAAAGCGCGCTGAAAATTTCCGCTTAATCGCAGAGCCGACCGCATTAGATGACGTCAGTGTTGATGATCTGGTCGGTGCTGAAAGAATTCTGGTTATTTGCAGTACCTATGGTGAAGGTGATTTGCCAGATAACGCGCAAACATTGTGGAATACACTGGCGGCCGCTGATGCACCGCGTCTCGATAACAGTCACTTCGCCGTACTAGCGTTTGGTGATCGCAGCTACAGTACGTTTTGTGAGGCGGGCAAGCAATGGGATAAACGACTGCAAGAACTTGGCGCTACCCGCATCGTAGATCGGGTTGATTGTGACGTAGATTACTTTGATGCAGCGGAGCGGTGGATGGAATCAGTGCTGCCTGCGATAGCTGAAGTTGGTGATCAGAGCGTCGCAGTGACGAAAACGACTAACAACAATGTGGCGCGCCGATACGATAGAAATAACCCTTTGCAAGCTGAGCTTATTGAGAAATATCGGCTCACTGCTGAATCATCATCAAAAGAAACTTATCATTACAGCTTGTCGGTGGCAGATTCTGCTGTCAGTTATAGCGTGGGTGATACGTTGAATATCTTACCCCGTAATCAGGACGCTCTTGTTCATGATCTACTGTCTGTTACAGGCTGTGATGGTAGTGAAAAAGTCGCTCAAACCTCAAAAACACTGCATGAGCTACTGCTTACCGAACTTGAGATACGAACACCGTCGCCGGTGCTACTTGATATTCTGGCTGAAAAATCACCAGATGCCTCTGTGCGAAACGTATTGGGTGGCAATGATCAGGCTTTGCGGGACTCGTACCTGTGGGGTAAAGACGTGGTTGATCTGTTGGCGACAAGCCCGGGTGTTATCAATTCTTCAGCGGCATTGTGCAAAGTCTTAAGGCCACTGACGCCGCGATCGTACTCTATTTCTTCAAGTCTTAATCTTCATCCGGATGAAGTTCACCTAACAATTGCGACTGTAAGGTATGGTGCAGGGGGCAGGCAATACAGTGGTGTCGGGTCAGGTTATCTAGCCGATCTTGTCAGCCCGGGGGATGCCGTCAGTGTGTACTTTGCACCCAACAATAGTTTTTCCCTGCCTGAAGATGATGGCATACCCATTATTATGATCGGGCCGGGAACTGGAATTGCTCCCTTTCGGGGCTTTTTGCAAGAACGTGAATACCGAAAGGCACAGGGTAAATGCTGGCTCTTTTTCGGTGACAGAAATGCAGAGACTGATTTCCTTTATAAAGATGAATTGCTTAAGTATCAGAAGCAAGGATTGTTGAGCAAGCTGGATTTGGCGTTTTCTCGAGATCAAGAGAAGAAAATCTATGTGCAAGATCGCATGCAAGAAAGCGCGCAAGAGTTATTTCAGTGGCTACAAGACGGGGCCATTATCTATGTTTGTGGCGATGCCACACACATGGCTGCAGATGTCGACCACATGCTTCACACCATTATTGAGGCGCAGGGTAAAATGACAACAAGTGCTGCAATTGAATATGTTAATGAACTTCGTGGGAACAAAAGGTACTTACGCGATGTATACTAATGCGCCTGAGCCTAAGACTGAATCCGGTGACTTTATCCGTGCAACAATTGTTGGACAATCTTATGTCCAGATAGACCGGGTTAGTGAAAGCATATCCTGGTCAGAGCCTGTGCATGCACTCAATTGGTTCAACACTCGCTTTATGCCGCTTTACAATTTTTATAACCTAGTTGCGACGCGATCAGTTACAAAGGTTGGTGGCAAACCGCTTTTCAAGGGTAGGCTGACCAGGCATTTGGTGGGTGATGTTAGCGATGTTCGGTCTGTCTTGCTTATTGTTCGGTACCCGTCACCGGTGAACTTTAAGAATATGGCGGAAAATCTTTACTTCAAAGTGGTCAGTTTATTACGCAGCATGGCGGTTAAGGATTTTACCTTTTGTCTTAGTCATGCAGTTCAAGAAGTAAATGTTGCTGCTGACATCGATTCCTCCGTCCAGTACGCCGTCCATCATTTTAGGGGGTCTGCTGATACCATCGGCAGAGTTCAAATAGAGCTAGAAGCAAAAAATATTCAGATGGAGTTTGCCAGTTGTAAAAGTCACAATTTAAGTAGTGGTGGTGTAAGCGGTGCGACAACGCCGATACCGGCACTCATGGATGGTTTGATTCTTCTCAGTGCTACAGACAATAGCGCGCTTGAGTCTCTTTTCGCCACCGCCGCCTATCGGCAGATCATTGATCAAACAGACAGTTCTTTTATAGGACTTTTCAGGCGTTTGATGTGATATTTACTAATCAACTGTCACTGATAAGCCAATTATCTGGAATGAAATTATGATGCGAATTCTTGTATTGATCGCCGGATCAATTCTGTTGGCTTTAGGTATTTTATCTATGGTTACGCCA
>JALZUX010000019.1 GCA_023301405.1 Granulosicoccaceae bacterium
AGGCTCATCATCGGCTTCCGGTTCAGCTTCAGCCGGTTGTTCTGTTTTTCTTGCTTCGTTTGCAATGTCTTCTGCCTGTTTAGCCGCCTTTGCGTCTTCGATGGCCTTTAACCTGGCTTGTTCTTCCTCAAAAAACTCGATGCGTTTTGTTATTGTTTTCTGCAGCCCATCGTCAGTCATTTCAAGCAGAGAGTTGGGATCTTGAAAAATCGAAGTGTATTTAGAATCTATGTTGTCCAGAATTTTTTGGTTGGCACCTATCGCTGCCGATTTTAAGGCTATTTTTTCTTTTACTTCTGCCACTGCACCATTAATTGCTTTTTGCATACTACTGGCACTGCGTTTGCCCTTGGTGAAATCTTCCAGTGTTTGCCTATCGATAAACTGCTCGCGGTTCACCTCATGGAAAGTGTCGCTTTGTTGCTCCAGATGAGCGTCAATCTGTTGCATACCGTCATCTACTATTTCATCACGTATTTCTTCTTTACGCGATTTGATTTGCCTTTCAAGAGCAAGGCGCGCCTGGCGGGCTTCTTCGGTAACTTCGTCGATGGCTGCGAACAGTTGTTGTATCGCGGCCGCTTGATCTAATGCAGATTGCTTGGCGGTCTTTAAGGTTTTTTCGCCCGCTTTGATTACCTTCACATCTGACTCGGCGATAGCAAAATCGTCATCTGTTTTCAGTTCACGTTTGCTGTTGGCTATTTGTGTGAGAAGGTCTTTCTTCCATTCTTCAAAGTTGGTGTCGGTGACTTCACCGGTTAGTTTAATTTGAAGCGCGTTCATGAATACCTCTGAGTGGGGTTATCGACTAATTGTGGCTGGTTAATTTGTCAGTGCAAATTCAGCCAACTGCATTATCTTACGTTGATCGAAGAAAAATACCGGATTGAACTTTTGGTGTGAAATAAGTAGATTTTGGTGGCAGCAGATCATTTGAATTTGCCACGCTCAGGAAGTCTTCAATGCTCATGGGTGCAATAAAAATAGCGATACCGCCATATTTATCGACGGTATCGCACAGAATTTTTGGTTGCTGATTACCTGGTATGTTTGTGATTCTATGATCATTGCCTTGTGTTATCCCGAACAACGGCGCTAATAACTGAGCTTGCAGTAGTGCGGCATCGGTATTGTCTGCTTGACTAGAGGCACTGCTATGAAGGCTGAACTGAAACCATTTTTTATCGATGTAGATCGTTAACTGCCCCTGTGTCGGTGGAGCGTATTCTGGAACAATGACTGCGGCAGGTAGCTTAGAGATACTGTCTATATTCAGGGGTTGATCTTCGGGGTTGATCCATCGGTTAAATCCCAGCAACTTTAGCTCGTCATGCGGAAATAAAGCGCTGAATAACGGTAATGGGTTTGACTGATGAAGGTCATTACGGTTGTTGGCTGTCTGCGTTGCTGCAGCTCGATGATGTCCATCAATTATATAAAGAGGTTCTGCCTTAAACGCTTGTATAAAACGATTGATAAGGGTTGGGTCAGTGATTTTCCAGAGTGTTTGTTTTACGGCTGTTTTGACGCCTAACTTCAAGACAGGTTCGGTTGTGCGCGCTTGCGTAATTAATGCAGAGATCTCTTTGTTGTTGCGATAAGTCATCGCGATCGGGCTGGATATTACCCCTAGCTTAGATATGTGCTCAGCCAGTAAGTCTGCACGTGATTGTTTTATCTGCTCATGTATTTTGATTTGGCCGGTTTCGTAGTTGCTTGTTGCCACTTCGGTAATGAGTGCTGTCTGGCAGTGATCATCGCGCTGCAGGCTATACAGGAATAAACAGTCTTCGGCGTCCGCAAAAGCACCAGCGGTGGTGATCCGGTCAAGTGATTCTTGAGCCAGCGCGATTAATTGATCGTTGCTGACCTCGCTTATATGCGGTGAGCCTGGCCGTGATGCTACATCTTCAGGCGAAAGTGTCACATTGAGAAATGACCAGGGATTCGCCAGCCTGGTTTCACGCCGCTGTGAAGGTGATAAAGAATCATAAGCAGGAGATGGTACTTTATCGCTCCATTCGGGGGTGATTAATGCCGCGCAGGTGGTACTTATATCAACCAATTGGAACTCCGGATTTTTGGCAATTATTTATTTTGGTCATTAGTGGATAGCACGAAGTACGGAGAGAACCCGATCGACGTCTTCAGTATTGTTGTAGTGCCCAAAGCTGATTCTTAATACGCCGTCGTCGGTGTCTTTGATTCCGGCAGCCTGCAGTAAGCGCAATGCATAAAAGTGCCCGTGCCCGGCGGCGATGTTTTCTTTAGCAAGCGCTTTAGACAGTGTGGCAGAACTGTGTTTGCTTGATGTCATAGCGACGTTGGCTTCACGCCCTTCTATGGTATTGCGACCAAGAATGTTAAGCGGTAGATCATCAATACCGGCGAGTAATTGTACGCATAATTTGTTTTCATGCCGATGCATTAACGCTGAAGTGTTTTTGGTTTTTTCGTACAGCGTTGCATCACTTTCACCAAAATGGTGATCATGGCTTTGCGTGAAATAGTCTCCCAGGCCGTCCAGTGCAGCAATTGCGGCGTGATCCGGCCCAGCGCCATCAAGCCGTTTTTGTGAGTATTCAACATTGAAGTAGTGGCATTGTGGATCAAGTGATTCTGCGAACTCAGTGGACGTGTACATTACCCCAAGGTGAGTGGCGTATGTTTTATAAGTGCTGAAACAATAGGCGTCTGGTGCGAGTGTCGAAATATCAGGCCATTGATGTGGAGCGAAAGAGACGCCATCAATGATAACTCTGGTTCCGTTAGGGCGAGCCATGCTAATAACGTCAGAAACAGGGTTTACGCTGCCGACGATATTTGAACTGTGAGTCATGCAGACAATGGCTGTAGCTGATGTTAGAAGGCTTTTAAAGGTATCGAGTTCCAGCTCTCCTGTTGCCGGATTGATTGGCCAAATGCGCAGTGTTGCACCGGTACGCAGACAAAGCCTTTCCCACGCACCAATATTTGCCTCATGGTCTTGTGCTGTGACGATTAATTCTGATTTGCTGTTGAGAATTTTCTCACAGGCATAAGCCAGTGTATTGAAGTTCTGGGTGGTTGATGCACCGAGGGTAATATTTTTGCTGTCTACACCCAGTAGATCTGCCATGGTTTGCCGGCCAGCGTCCATTTGGTTACCCGCGAGTTTCTGGATTTCACAGGCACCATAGGGTTGCACTTTGTTCATCCGGTAAAAGTGCATCAGCTTTTCCAGTACTGGGCCTGCCACATAGCTGCCGCCGGCATTTTCAAAAAAAGCGGTTTTTGCAGCCAGTGGTTCTGCAAAAGTAGGAAAGCATTGGCGGACGAAATCTATATCCAGTTGCTTATTAGTCAGGGTGCCGGTCATGGGTCGCCTTTTTATAGTTTTTC
>JALZUX010000020.1 GCA_023301405.1 Granulosicoccaceae bacterium
ATGTGCGCCTTGAAGGTGAAGTTGTTGTTGCGTCAGTGTCGCCAACGTACTCCGGGTGCCCGGCTGTCGGTGTTATTGAAAAATCAATTGAACAGGCGTTGCAACACGCAGGTTTTACAGCAAAGATTGAGAGGGTGATGTCTCCGCCGTGGTCGACGCAGTGGATTACAGATGCAGGGCGGCAGAAACTGCTTGAAAACGGTATTGCTCCACCTGCTGAACAAAGCGCTGCCAAGCCTTTGCTATTCGGTGCGCGGTCTGTGTGTTGTCCGTTTTGTGAAAGCGTTGATACGCAAAAAGTTTCTGAGTTTGGTTCTACACCTTGCAAGTCACAGCATCGCTGTAATAGTTGTCGGGAACCGTTTGATTATTTTAAGTGCCATTAATTAAGTGCCATTAAAATGAAAAATTTATTAAACCGGATGCAGCAGACAAATGGCTAGGCCTGAATTTCATGAACTTGAAGTCTGCGCGGTAAGGCGTTTGACCGAAGACTCTGTAGCGATTAGCTTTGATGTGCCTCCGCATCTGAAGTCTGCTTTTGCATTTATACCCGGGCAATACCTGACTCTACGCACTGAAATTAACGGTGAGGATATTCGGCGATCCTATTCTATAAGCTCTGGTGTTGATGATGCTTTGGAAGTCGGGATAAAAAGGGTTGAGCAAGGGTTGTTCTCGACGATGGCTCAATCGCTTGCAGTAGGCGATCGGCTGCAAGTCATGACATCGCAAGGAAACTTTCGTGCAGAGATCGGTGGTAAACATCGCTATTTGCTGATTGCTGCCGGGTCGGGCATTACACCTTGCTTGTCGATAGCTAAATCAGTTTTATCTGCCGAACCTGACAGTGAAGTGGTGATGCTATACGGCAATCGAAATTCATCGACTATTATGTTTCGTGACGATATCAACGCGCTAAAAGATTCCTATACCAAGCGATTCATGGTGGCTCACCTCATGAGCGCCGAGCGTCAGGACGCACAGTTACTAAACGGGCGCATCGATGGTGAAAAAATCACTTTATTAAACCAAAGTGGATTGATTGATGTAATGGCCAGTGATGGCATCTATTTGTGTGGCCCGCAAGAAATGATTGAGCAAGCCAAAGCGGTGTTGACTAAGCTTGGTGTGCTTGAAGCGAAAATTCACTTTGAGCTATTCACCACTGCTAACGCTGATGGTACTCATCGAAAAGCGCCAGTTGCACGACCAAATGAAGCGCCTTTAAATGACGGCACCAACGTGAAAATAATCATCGATGGGGTTGAGCGCGATATTTCTGTTAATGCCCAGCATGAAACCGTGCTAGCTGCGGCGCAAAAAGCCGGTATGGATCTACCGTTCTCCTGTGCCGGAGGAATGTGTTGTACCTGCCGTTGTAAGGTGGTGGCAGGTGGTACAGCAATGGATATTAATTACTCGTTGGCTGATTGGGAAGTTGAAGCGGGCTTTACGTTAGCGTGTCAAACCCGGCCGCTTGACGGTGAGGTTGTATTGGATTTCGATGCTACTTAGCTTGTTTAGTAGCAACATCAGTCCAGGTAAAATTCAAACCAGCGTTGTTCCGGTGCTGTTAGCTCCTCGTTAGCAGGGGGTTGGTGCGGAAGGTCTTCTGACCAGCTTGCCAGCTTGCTACGAAGGGCGGTGGCGATTTCGGGATGCTGGTCAATCATGTTTTGTGATTCTGTTAGGTCAGTGCTTACGTCGAACAGGTACTCACGTTCATTTCCCGCCTTTAAGTATTTCCAGTTTCCCTGTCTAGCGGCGGACTGTGTCCAGAAGCGCCAATAAAGTGTTCTATCACTTAATGTGTCTGCGGTGCCGGTTAAATTTGCAATCAAGTCGTCACCGTCCAGTGCCGCCACGGCCGGTTGATTTGATACCGCTAGGCTGGTGGCTGCAATGTCAAGAGAGGAAACCGGCTGATCGTAAGTGGTCCCTTTTGGTAGCACGCGAGGCCAGCTTGCGATAAAAGGTACCCGGATACCCCCTTCGGTCAACATACCTTTTTCACCGATAAACGGCGTGTTTAAAGATCCGTCCCATGCTCCGCCTGTATTCGATACAGGTAGGTCTGAATTTGACGTACCGATTGGCGCTCCGTTATCACTGATAAAAAATATCAAGGTGTTGTCGTCAATGTTGTTGAGTGAAAGTTGCTCCCTGATTGCGCCAACACCATCGTCAACAGCTGCCATCATTGCCAGCGCGTAGCGTCTGCGCTCCTGCGGTATGTGACTAAATCTAGACAGGTATTCCGACGGTGCTTCAAGAGGTACGTGCGGCGCGAAGTAAGATACATAAAGTAGAAACGGTTTATCTGCATGTTGATTGATAAATGCGTTGGCTGTGTTGGTGGCAATGTTTATGCGGTAGTCATCATTGTTACGAAAGCCAGTGGAGACGGTGTTGCCGCTGAGGTCAAAGTTGCTCCACCAAGGGTTGATATAACCGCTATACACATCATCAAACCCGCGGTTATCGGGAAAGTACGGCTTTTGTTCGTCGAGCGTCATGTTTTCAACATCGAATCCCTCTGATGCTTTCAGTACTTCCAAATGCCATTTGCCAATCATGCCGGTTCGATAGCCGGCAGTTTTCATTCGATCACCAATGGTAAGCTCAGACAGTGGCAGTGGTGACTT
>JALZUX010000021.1 GCA_023301405.1 Granulosicoccaceae bacterium
TCGAAATCAAATGCCACCGAAAGGACTCACATGCCGCCATTGTGCGATGCGACTCCAACCACGTTACTACAGTTAACCCAACCGGCTACCCAGGACAATCTAGAGCAGCGATCTATACAACTATACCCACATTAGCCTCTGGCCCTTCAGGCCCTGCTTTTAGATCCATAGACACGGATGCGGCCTGCTCAGCGGACATACCGCGAAACAGCCCGTCGCGAGCGTTGTCCGGGTGATCTTTCAGATAAAACTGGGTGGTTAAAAGCGTTGTGTCAGAGTCAATTAGTTTCACATGAATATGCGGGGCACGACCGGGATACCGTGCTGGTTTAATCGTACGGAATCTGTACCTGCCGTCAGGGCCGGTTATGTCGTGACCGAAGCCCTGAAACCCTTTGTCATAGTCAACCGATTGACGATCACCTGGGTGCAGGTATTTACCATTCATGTCGCACTGCCAGATTTCTACTTTGATTGCAGGCTGTGGGGCACCGTTTTTATCAGTCACCGTACCGTGCAAATGTATTACTTCACCGCCGGCCTCCTTCACTAGCCCCACAACCTTGACGAGGTCATTATCAACATCAGTAAAACGCATCGATGATTTCGGGTAGAACGGGCCTTCACCAGCGCTGGGAGTCACAATGGCCGCACTACTATGCTTACTGGCAAACAAGCCCGCCAGCACTATTGAAATTCTTGAAAGCAGGGTTCGACGATCTATTTTCATGGGTTTCCTTAAGCCTGATTGTTATTCATTGGTTAGCAATTTATTCAGCTGCCCGTTATTCTTGGCGATTTCCAGGTCATCGCTGCCCCCTACATGATGATCACCGATGAATATCTGCGGCACTGTAGTTCTGCCAGAACGTTGAATCATTTCAGCCCTCCGGCTTGGGCTAAACGTTATCTCAATTGACTTATACTCCACACCTAACGCCTTAAGCGTGCTTTTAGCCCGACTACAGAACGGGCACAGGAATTTACTATATATTTCTACATTTGCCACAGTTACAAAACGCCCTTAACAATATTTAAAAAAGAAATACTTATTGTGGAATCGACGACCAAGTGACTTGCCATTGATACCGGAAATAATTCAAGTTAACGCTTAGTTCGCAAGAATCGAGAAAAGGCCTTCTTGACGATTTCAGCATAAGTTGGATAAGCAAAAATAGTGTTGGCAATATCTTCGGCACGCAAGTTTTGCTGTATCGCCAATGTTAGCACCTGCACCCACTCACCGGCGTAGGCACCTACTCCTGTACCACCCAGAATTTTATTGTCTGCATCCATCACAACCTTAAGAAAACCACCCGTCTTGCTGTCAGTGATAAACCGATCTGTCGCGGCATCGACTGAAAACGTTTGTACCCCCTGATACTTTTCATTTGCCTGCGCTTCAGTCAGACCAACATGGCCTATTTCAGGATCAGTGAAGATTGCCCACGGCAGCACTGAAAGATCATTTTTACGATCTTCGCCGTTTAGTAGGTTTCGCACAACCAGCTCTGCCTGATAATTTGCAACATGGCTGAACTTGGCGCGCGCTGCAACATCACCCACAGCATAAATGTGCGGCACCGACGTTTGTAGCGAGTCATTAACCGTTACCCCATGACGGGTATATTCAATTCCGGCCGCTTCTAACTCAAGACCACTTATATTTGGCACCCGTCCGATGGCGACAAACATTTGATCAACCGTTAGCTTGCGTGCAGTTTTTGATTCTTTAGGGCCTTGCTGAATATCAATGCAAATTTTACCATTCGCATCTTTCGAGCAAATTTTAGCGTCTGCCTGAGTGATAATTTCAATACCCATGTCTTCAAAGGTTTGAGTCAAGTAGCCGGCAACATCAGGATCTACATTTGCCAATATCCGGTCATTACGATCAATGATCGTTACCTTTGTACCAAAACGCGCCAGCGCCTGCCCTAATTCTGCAGAAATTACCCCACCGCCTAAAAACGCAATGGTGTCTGGCTGCACGCGCATGCCCCAGAAGTTTTCATTGTTCAATAGATCCACTGGGTTATCGGCATCGACCGGCAGCAACCTGGGGCCCGAACCGGTGGTGATAATGATGTTATCACCGTGTATTTGCTCCCCACCGATCTCCACCGTATGAGCATCGATAAATTTCCCACCGCTGTGATCTATATAGGTATCGATCCCCAGGTCGTTGAATCTTTTTGGCTGCTCATGCGCATAGATTCCGTCAATGATGCTTTTGACGTGCTCCATCGCCGCCGCAAAATCAAACTGACCGGCAACATCCACCGCTGGCAATCCGCGGCTTGAGGACTGCTGCATTGAATGGTAGTGCTTTGCAACATCAATAAGTGCTTTCGACGGCACACAACCGGAGTGCGTGCATTCACCACCTATTTTGTGCTTTTCAAGCAACGCTACTGTTGCCCCGCGACGCTGAGCCTCGAACGCAGCAGTAATACCGCCACCACCGGCACCGATGATCACGATGTCATAGCGTTTGGTCATTAGATGTACTCCGAGTAGATGATTTCTGCATCGCCTTCGACACCAGGCACCTGATAATAGTTCATCAGACCGTCCGCGCCATCTATGCTGAGCAGACCAAACGCATGATGGTAGTGATCGCCATCATGCCCTAACCGGCAATCAAGGTTAATCTGAGGCGCAACACCAATACTCTGCGGCACCTCAAGGTTAGGCAACTGTTTATACGGCTGCCAATGCAAAGCCACTGGTATTGCACCGGAACCAATGCACCGACCCTTGCGCAGACCTATATAAGGATCAAAGGCCACCATATTGTGCTCATGTCCCCAGAGCCACAAATCAACGTCTGGCAAATGCGGTGCAAAAGCACTGTGCAATACCGGGTTTACAGCCAGCGGCCGATTATCGTCGGTACGGCCAATATTGCCAGACGCTGTAAACAGTTGATAATGCGACAACATAACTGTTTTACGACCATTTGCAGTATTTAGCTTGTGGTGATGCCACTCTACCTCTTTGGGGTCAATCGACGGTATGGCGGACAGTGCGGATTTAGGATCACCGGTTTCAGGCGGCGCCCCGATGGAAAGAATCTGCCAATGCTCATTGCGTAGACAAAAGTAACTGGCCGGCTGCCCCAACTCATCAATCAGCCAATAGTAGCCTTCTCCACCTGCATACAGATCATGGTTGCCAGCCAGATTAAATACCTTCGTGCTGGCCGGTAAGTACTCATGCACAATAGTCAGAAAATGATCTTGCATTTCTTGCTTTGTGCCAGAGTAATAGACGTCTCCCAGATGAATGACGACATCGGGCTTTTGATCAGCGATGCATCTCATGACGTTCCGAGCCAACGGCGTGCCGGTTCCCCAATCAGAGACAAAGGCTATTTTGCACTTTTCGTTAACGCCTGACTCTGCATTACGCCCGTCATTCTTGTTATCACCCAACGGCAATACAAAATCATTAAGCGTTTTGTAGTGGCGATACGGGATAGATACATGATCAGAATCAAAGTGCAGCAGCGCTTTAGCCCACAACGGATCACACACGGAATACCGGAGTTGGGATTCTAATACGCGTGCTCGTTGCGTATTGCCGGTAAATTTTGCTGCCGCCAACGCAACATACATGTGGGCGCAGTTTGCTACTAATTCACCCTTGGTGACGACTTCTGCCAGGTCTACATCGTCTTTGCCATCTTTTAAGGCCGCTTCTAGGGTTTCACAAGCCTTGCAGCTTGCCTTCATAGCAGGGGTTGTAGCACTTAACTCAGTGGATTCAGAATCGTCTTG
>JALZUX010000022.1 GCA_023301405.1 Granulosicoccaceae bacterium
TCAGAATCGTCAAGCAACTCTAGCTGTGCTTGTATCTCACTACGGCGACGGCGTTTTTTAGCACCCAGCGCAATCCGGCGGGCATAAGCACTGCGCATTGAACGCACCACATTCAACTGATTTGGCATTCCCTGCTCACTAATACCCGCCTTCACAATTTTAAAAGTCTCAGCGGCAGTGAGCTGTCGCTTAACCAAATTGGGCAACTCGAGATCTTCAAACATAAATTGCAGAAACTCTTCCTGAGTAATCTGAAATACAAACTCGTCCATGCCTTCACCGGCATCCGACGCATCACCATCACCCGAGCCACCGCTACCGCCTTCGTCTGGACGCCGCAGTTTATCGCCTGCTTGAAACTCTTTATTACCTGGCAATACTCTGGTTCGACGTCCACCTGAGCCATGACCAAACGTCGGTTCATCAATATCTCTTTTCGGTATTCCTATGCTCTCCCCGCGCTCCATGTCAGTGATGCTTCGCTTGCTAACCGCGTCTGATACCGCACGCTTGATGTGCTTTTTATAACGTTTTAAAAAACGCTGCCGATTAACCGCGCTTTTGTCCTTGCTATTTAACCGACGATCGACAATGTAACTCATGCATTACTCCTTCCCGAACCTATGTGCCGGTCGTGAGCGCCCAACCCATCGCAGCCACAATGATATAAAGCTTCCAGTCATCGCCACTACTGCGATTTACGGACGCGCAAATACCACTCAGCAAGTAACCTGACTTGTTTCTCCGTATAGCCACGCTCAACCATACGTTCGACAAAATCATCGTGTTTTTTCTGATCATCTCCGGACGATTTCGCGTTAAATGAAATCACCGGTAATAGATCCTCTGTGCTTGAAAACATTTTCTTTTCAATCACAGAGCGAAGTTTCTCGTAGCTGGTCCAATTGGGATTATTACCACTATTATTCGCTCTAGCGCGCAATACAAAATTTACTATTTCGTTGCGGAAATCTTTGGGGTTACTAATGCCAGCTGGCTTTTCAATTTTTTCAAGCTCTTCATTTAACGAACCACGATCAAACATTTCTCCGGTTTCTGGATCTCGATATTCCTGATCTTGAATCCAAAAATCCGCATAGGTGACATAGCGATCAAACAAATTTTGACCATACTCTGAATAAGATTCCAAATACGCGGTCTGTATTTCTTTACCGATAAAATCAATATATTTCGGCGCTAAAAATTCCTTGATATGCCCCATATATCGATCATGGGTTTCTTTCGCAAACTGCTCTTTTTCTATTTGCTGTTCCAACACATAGAGAAGGTGCACCGGATTTGCAGCCACCTCTGTAGAATCAAAATTAAAAACTTTTGACAAAATTTTAAACGCAAACCGTGTCGACAGGCCAGTCATGCCTTCGTCAACACCTGCAGTGTCTCGATACTCCTGAATTGATTTGGCCTTGGGGTCCGTATCTTTCAGATTTTCCCCATCATAGACTCGCATCTTCGAATAAAGACTAGAGTTTTCAGGGTCATTTAACCTCGACAATGCGATAAACTGCGCCAACATTTTTAACGTATCAGGAGCACAGTGCGCATCATGTAACGAACTGCTCTGAAGCAATTTTTCATAAATTCGAACCTCTTCAGATACACGTAAGCAGTACGGCACCTTCACGATAAATACCCGATCGATAAACGCTTCATTGTTTTTATTGTTTCTAAACGTTTGCCATTCAGACTCATTTGAATGCGCCATGATGACACCGTCAAAAGGAATAGCGCCAATACTCTCTGTACCGTTGTAGTTACCTTCTTGTGTTGCTGTCAGCAGCGGATGCAATACTTTGATGGGCGCTTTAAACATTTCGACGAATTCCATCAGACCTTGATTCGCAAGAGATAGGGCGCCGGAAAAGCTATAAGCATCGCTATCGTTCTGCGGATAATCCTCAAGCTTGCGTATATCAACTTTACCCACAAGTGCAGAGATATCCTGGTTATTTTCATCACCTGGTTCTGTTTTGGAAACGCAAGTCTGGTCAAGAATAGACGGGTAACGCTTAACCACACGAAACTGACTGATATCACCACCGAATTCATGCAGCCTTTTCACCGCCCATGGCGACATAATGGTTTGCACATAGCGCAATGGGATACCGTAGTCTTCACTAAGGATCTCACCGTCTTCCACGGGATCAAACAGACCCAACGGTGACTCATTCACCGGAGAATCCTTCAGGCAATAAACGGGCTGCTCCTGAATCAAGGCCTTAAGGCGCTCAGCAAGTGATGACTTACCCCCACCTACCGGACCTAGCAAATATAGAATCTGCTTCTTTTCCTCTAGTCCTTGGGCGGCATGCTTAAAATAAGAAACGATATTTTCGATTGCCTCTTCCATCCCAAAAAATTCTGAGAACGCCGGATATCGCTTGATTACTTTATTCGAAAATATTCTGGATAGACGAGGGTCGCGCGACGTATCAATGACTTCGGGTTCGCCAATAGCTAGCAGTAACCTTTCAGAGGCTGTTGCATAAGTAGCTGGCTCAGATTTACACAATTGCAAGTATTCCTGCAGACTGTATTCCTCGTGCTGCCTTAACTCATACCGCGATTGATAGTGATTAAATATGCTCATTAGAACAACCTCGCTAGCAATATTTAAGCTGCCCCACAGGCAACCCTCTATGTGCGTTAGCTAAAGACTTCTAACAACTGGAACCTGTTTAGCGGTTACCAGATTAATGCCTCTTGCTGACACGTTAACCCTACACCAAGCCTGTTGATGTTGATGCGACACAGCCCCATACAACAAAATAAACGCCGCTTACCAACTGGTGGCTGAAGCATCTTTTTCATCCTGCTCCATTAATTCCTGCATCTTTTCCTGCCGCTCTGCACCGGGCAGTTTAGACAAGCTCTTCGCCGCAGCGAAAAACGCCAGGAAATCACGATCGGTCTTTTCAAATAATGCCTCAAATGCAGGGACATAGTCATTGTAAGTCGCGACAGACACCAAGCGAGCGTTGTTTAGCTCTTTGCTGAACCAACGATCGTAGCCTCGATAGCCGTTCCAACTATCCTTTAGAGCCTCATAATCAACAGATAGTTGCGTATATCGTTCTGATTTTTTTTTCCGCATCACTTTCTCATCAATTTCTAATGCGTACAAGTCTTGCAGATCTGCGCGCGTATCCTTTAATAACTCTATGAAATCACTCTGTCGCAGCTGCCGCTTTTCAAGCTCTGCCAACTGATCGTCAGAACCACGATTTTCCTGCCACATGGCCAAGCCCTGCTGCTCGACGAAAACAGCAAAAGATTCATTGAACTTACTATCATCACCCACATAAAGTTGTTGATGGGCGAGCTCATGAAATATCAGGGAAGCAATCGCCCAATCACTACGATTGAGCATAGTGTTTAATAACGGGTCAGCAAACCAGCCAAGCGTCGAGTAGGCAGTGGCCCCGTTGACGGCAATATCAAAGCCGTCTTCAGCTAGTTTGTCAGCGTATTCCTGTGCAGCCGCTTCTTTGTAGTAACCCCGATAAGAAACACACCCAGCAACCGGAAAACACCACGTTTGCGGTGTAAATGAAAACTCATCGGCGGCGACGACATTCCAGGTGACAAAGTCGCGCCTGGTATTATAAAAAGTGGTGTAGCTTTCATTTTCAGGCAAAGAAAGTTGCTCGATAGCAAATTGCCGGGCCTCCAGCGCCAACTGCAGGCGATCGCGGGTTTTCTCATCAACCTCCTCATCATTTACAACAGATTCTACCGGCGTTTTGCCCAACACTATACGCATATGCCCTGACACAATTTGCGTGTAGTAACCCACCGCGGAACAACCTGCCACCATCAACAACAGCAGCGCCGCCACAACAATTTTCGTCCAATATTTATAACGCATTGCCTTCACCAAAAATATGCACTAAGACTATTCTTACAATAATCTGTATTTATAGGACAGTGTATAGTGGACTCGGTCCGAATTGATTCAATTACACAATCTATACACACAGTCACCGTAACCGACATCAACGCTTAAGCAACTGCCCCTCAGATGAACTCATTGCAAACATACCTTGTCGGCGGCGCTGTCCGCGATCAACTGCTCGGACATCAAAGCGCTGACCGCGACTGGGTCGTTGTCGGCGCCAGTCCGCTAATCATGCAAGAATTAGGGTACTTACCGGTCGGCAAAGACTTTCCGGTTTATTTGCATCCAGACACTAAAGAAGAGTACGCGCTTGCCCGCACCGAGCGAAAGACAGCAAAGGGATACCATGGCTTTGAATTTGACACCTCCAGCAACGTAACTCTTGAACAAGACCTGCAACGCCGCGACCTCACCATTAATGCCATGGCACTCAGTGATAGTGGAGACATCATCGACCCATGGAATGGCCGCCGTGATTTAGAAAATAGAGTACTGCGTCACGTTTCGCCTGCGTTTGCCGAAGACCCCTTACGAGTGCTGAGAGTCGCCCGATTTTGCGCCAGGCTATCACCGCTGGGTTTTACCATCGCACCGGAAACACTCGCACTGATGCAATCACTGTCTGACTCCGGAGAACTGACCACCCTAGCCCAGGAAAGAATATTTGCCGAACTGGCCCAGAGCCTTTCCTACCCCAACCCGGTGCCATTCTTCATGACTATGCGCGATTGCAGGGCTCTGGAGAAAATCTTTCCTGAACTTGACCAGTTGTTTGGTGTACCGCAAGTAGCTAAATATCACCCTGAAATCGACTCAGGCATACATACTATGATGGTGCTGACCCAAACCTGCCTGCTGACTGACAATTCAGCCGCACGATTTGCCAGTGTTTGTCACGATCTGGGCAAAGGCACCACGCCTGGGAACTTACTGCCTAGCCACCATGGTCACGAAGAACGTGGTGCCGACCTGACCATCACCGTAGCAAACCGATTAAAGGTGCCTAACGACCACAGAAATCTGGCCGTTTTGACCGCCCGTTATCATTCGCATTGTCACCGGGCGTTGCAACTTAAAACCGGCAGCCTACTGAAATTACTATCAGCACTTGATGCTTTTCGGCGACCGGACCGCTTTGAATTATTTTTGCTTGTATGCGAAGGCGATGCGCGCGGACGATTGGGGCTCGAGGCCAGACCCTATCCGCAAGCAAATTACTTACGAGGTCTATTCAAGCAGGTAAACACTATAAAAGCCGGTGAAATCGCAAAACAGGCCACTGAGGCCGGCAAACCCATTGCCGACCTGATTCGCGAGACCAGGTTACAGGTTATTTCTTCTTATCGAAAAGAACACCGGGCAGCGCTAAGTGAATCTGATGATTGGCAGCACTAACCATAAAGCTGTGCGCAGTACCTTAGGCCGTTACTGGCAAAACTAAACAACCAAGACACTGTTAACCGTGATAACCAGAAATTGCCCGCACAACATCTTCCCTATCTCTCAAAGGGCTTTTGCGTGGAAAGTGCGAGCGCAAAAAACCCATTTGATCAGCTAGAACGCGCTTACTTTTAAGATAAATGTACTCGGCATGAGTAGGTCGAAATGGAATTGCCAGCAACTGCATATGCGCTTGCTCTGGTGTGCGTCCGGCCTTGTGATTGTTACAACGCTTGCACGCTGTCACTACATTTTGCCAGAGATCAGCCCCGCCTTGTGACAGCGGCGTAACATGATCTCGGGAAAGATCAGCTGTCATGAACCGGTTACCACAATACAAACAGATTTGAGCATCGCGCTTGAAAAGCGTTCGATTACTCAGCGGCGGAATATAATCGTAGGTGAGCTTTTTGTTGGTACCGTGCGTGGCGATAATCGCGTTGACTTCTAATTCAGACTGCAAACCCGACCTGGCGTTTATTCCGCCACGCAGTTTGTACACACAAGACCCGAGGCAATAGGCCACCCGGCCGGAGTGATAGAAACGCACGGCGTCTTGGTAGTTAATCCATTCCAACGGCATCCCAGACGCATCAGTACGGAGAACTTGCTGTGATAAATCGTTCAAACCGAATAACCATTATTTCTGCAAGATGACTCAAGTAGAACTGTAAAACCGGAAAAATGCAATCCCGGTTTATTTTACGGTCTTGTATCAGGGAGCAAAAATCTGTGCTTCAGGGTCAAATGCCAGCCACGCAAAGGCGAAATGCACACCACCATCCAGTTGACGGAGTCTTTGCCCACTCAACGGCCCGGACTGCGCCAGTCCAAAAATATTCCAGCTCGAACCCGTTTCCTGATCATAAGCCTGCCCATCGCGCAGCTCAAATGTCAGTTTTTTCCCATCAACACTTGCGTCATAGATCGCCGCCGAAGGGATTAACCTTGACTCGTTAATTCTGGGCTTATCAAGCGGTGAATTCATCGAGGCGAACGAAAATACAGCGACTGACTGGTCTTCAAAATCCGTATTCAGGACTGGCTGCTCTTTAAGATCGGAAAGTCCAAATAGGAGAGTCGATGCTTCTGATCGCAACGCTAATACTCTCTCCATGGGCGGCAGACGATCACTGATCTTACCGCGAAACAAAAAAGGAGATGAGTCGATGTTGTCATAACCCGGATAAGGGTTGCTACCATAATCCCGCCTTGCGCCGGTATCTTGTGACAGCACCAGCCCGTTGGCGTTGTGTTTTTTAAAACTCTCAAACGACACGATGTGCGACGGGATTTGCTTAAGCGTCACTCCATTTAATTTGCCGATAATCCCCTGCCCGGTAAATTGCTGCCACCAGGTCTCGGTTTGGCGATCATACATAACCATGTCACTGAGACGCAGCCGACCGGTTGTGCCAAAGTCATGAACTACACCGTCAATGGTACGATCAAATACGATTGAGGCATTGCACAAAGGGCAAAAAGTAACGGTTATTTCTGTTTCATCAATTTTGTCGTTAACGATTTCATGCCAGGTTAAAATTTGCAATGGATACGCTTTACTGACTTTTTCACCGGTAACCACAATCACCGGTTCGTCCTTTTTCAGCCACTCAGAAGCAGTTTCCGCGTCAACAAACTTCGGATCATCAATTGAAGGAATGCCATCTTTTGGCGGTCCCCCGGAGAGAATTTCGCTGAAATCAACTGATGTATTTTCAAAATCAGTTATTGGCCATTCAGAACTGTTATCTAACGCATAAGCTACTGAACCCCACACAACCAATGCCGCCATCAAACTCTTAACCACCAAACCGCCTAACTGTTTCAAACTTATCTCCCGAAGTTACTAATGACCTTTTTTTCTACCCAAGCAAGTATGTTGTCAGCACCGCAGCACAACGCCACCGCCGCCACTACTATACCAGCCGTATTGGCCGCCGCGTCTAGCAAGTCAAACCAACGATGTGGCAACGCTGACTGCACAACCTCCATACCGACCCCAAGCCCACACAATGCCACCATCAATAACCAACGACCTTGCCCGACTTTTACTATTTGCCCGAACCACCCCATCAGGAACCCATAGGCAAGCAAATGATTCACCTTGTCACCCACACTGAAGTCCACCTGGGGAAGCGCAAGGTCAGCGACAGATAGATAAACCACCAGGCAAACATGCCCCAGCCCAAGGCCAAGCCACACTTTCTGGTACCGAAGCTCAGACATGCCTTTTTACGTTCAGTTCAAAGGGGCCATTAACTCAGGCAAT
>JALZUX010000023.1 GCA_023301405.1 Granulosicoccaceae bacterium
GGCCGGCAAGCAACCCCCACAGCACTGGAAAATCCACACCAACAAAATACAAAAAACACAAACACCAGTGCACCGGTAAAAGCACTAATAAGCACTTTGATCGTCACGTATTTATTGGCACCTTCAGTGAATAATTTTACGCGTTGCTACACTGGCGAGGCATTATCGAATAGCGTTGTTTATTTTGCCAGTCAGGCTAGGCATTTCACCTAACATAAATACCACGTATAACAAGACCACAAAAAAGTTGGCCAATAACGCGCCTAAACTGCTTGATAAATCCCCTGCCAACCCCACAAGCCGAGACGGTGATAGCTCATTTGCCATTCCCGTCTCAGGCAGTACTACCCCAACCTTATCTAACTGCAAACGTATGGCTGCACTGTATTCATCAAGACGAGCCTGATACTCAGGCAATGACTGTCGAAACTGATCAATTGAATTTCCTATCAGCCCCCCCCTCCCAACAGAGCCGCAAGAAACAAGGCAACTGCAATAACCACCAGCATTGCTATCCAGTCCGGCAAACCTTTTGCCTGCAGCCACCTTAGAGGCCCCAATAGAATAAAGGTGATAAAACCAGCCAACGGCGATTATCAATACCACCACCAATCGGATCAAAGCGAATCACATCAGCGCCCAACTACGCCTGTGTCATGCCACCAGAGGGCGCCGCCACAAACGCGCTGCCCTCAACAACCCGTAACCCGGTAAGTACATCCTGCATTATGTTTTATCCTCGTGAGTGGTAATAGCAACATTGGCAACAAGATCACGGGCGACAACTTTTAGTGCAAGAGTTTCTTCGCACCTTCAAAAAATGACAGTACATCTTCGTAGTGGGTGAACTCACTGTAAAGTGGCTAAATCGCTTTTTAAACAACATATTTTAATCCACGCTTCCATTACGCCTGCCAGTCCTGTCACAAGTCCTGGCAGAGAAACTGACAGTTCTTGTAGTAGGATGTCTAGCTTCACAACGCCCGTCACGAGCGGCCCTATAGTCGACAACTAAACCACTGGGGACAACATGACTCGTTTTTTTTCGAGCAAAGACAGACCACCGCATCTAGGGCCTTATCCGCTCGAACTGCTAAGCCGATCTAACACCGATGTTGATATCACTACAGTCCCCTCAGACACCCCAATCAGTTTCAATCGCCCCGATGCACCGCACTCTATTATAAATGCAATGCGTGAGCATCAGGCCATGCTGGACGCGATTCGCAGTGGGCTGATCAATAAAGCGGTGGCTGAAGCACCCGCTAACCCACAGGAACGTGCCAACCATCTTAAGTCATTTGGGTATTTTGCAGACGCATCAGTTGTTGGGGTTTGCGCTCTGCCCACTGCAGCACTTTTAGCTACCCCCCGCATCAATCCTGATGTCGATAAGCTCGCCAATGACTTAAAAACAACGCAAACTAAAACACTCGCGTCAGGCATTGACATTATTATGGCTGATTTGAAAGAATCAATGGAAGCTGAACTGCCCGGCATCGATAACCATACCCACGCCATTGTATTTTTATATGAAAACCCACGTGACCCCACCGTCGATGAACCCGGCACTGACTGGATCACTGATGCACAGGCGCATCGTGCAGGGCTACTGGCCGCAGAAACAGCTGCCGTGTTGTCAGCCTATCTTCGAGTACTTGGCTACGATTCACGCGGTCATACTGTCACCAGCAGTGATGTAGATCTAAACACTCTGGCAGTGGCAGCGGGCTTGGTCACTGTCGAAGACGGTAAGCTGAATCACCCTTACATCGGGTCACGCTTCGGACTATCCGCGGTCACCACCACCTTTGAAATTGCTACTGACTTACCACTGCTGCCATTGGCAGAGCAACCTACCTCTGCTTTCGGCCTTAGCTGGAAGCTTGGCACATCAACAGTTAAAAATGCACTTAACGCGGTGCCGTACGCGAAACGACGGTTTGTGGATGGTGCGCATCCGTTTGAAAACCTGAAGCGCAAGGAAACCCCGACCACCTATATTGATGAACCCAATGTGGCCCGTGTGCCCAAGCGCACCGATATGTTTGCCCGTGCCCAGTTCGGTGATATGGGTAAAAAGCTTCAAGACAGCGCAAAAGGTGGCCACTACGTTCGCAAGGCAGCACCTTCTATGGCACAACGCCGTGCGCTTGGTGCGTTTGTGTTGTTGCAAGATGGCGAGGCTGAAAAAAATAAAACAAAGATCGACCCGACAACCGCTGCCGAACTCATCAAGGCCACCAGTTATTTTCTGGGTGTTGATGCCGTGGGTATTTCGCGCTGCCCCGACTGGACCTGGTACAGCCACGATGCCCGTGGTGACGTACTGGACCCGCCGCATGATCAAGCGATCAGTATGGTTATTGACCAAGGCTACGAAACCATGGATGGGTCATCTGGTGACGACTGGATTGCCGTTGCCCAATCGATGCGGGCCTACCTTCGTTTTTCCCTGCTGGGCGGCGTGATCGCTAAGCAGATTCGCAACCTGGGTTATTCTGCCAAGGCCCATACGGTTATGGATGGTGAGGTTCTACAACCGCCACTGTTGTTGTTATCCGGTTTAGGGGAAGTGAGCCGTATTGGCGAGGTAATATTAAATCCGTTTCTAGGACCACGCCTGAAGTCCGGCACTGTCACCACTGATCTGCCGCTGGCCCATGATCAACCTATAAATTTTGGCCTTCAAACCTTTTGTGAAAGCTGCAATAAGTGCGCACGTGAATGCCCATCAGGGGCCATCACTGCCGGCCCCAAGCTGATGTTCAACGGATATGAAATCTGGAAATCAGACAGTCAGAAATGCACCACGTATCGTATTACCACGCTGGGTGGTGCCATGTGTGGCCGCTGCATGAAAACATGCCCGTGGAACCTTGAAGGCATCTTCAAGGAAAAACCGTTTCGCTGGACCGCGATGAACATCCCGAAGATGGCACCGGCACTTGCCAAGCTTGATGACATCGTCGGCAACGGCGGTCTGAATCCAGTTAAAAAATGGTGGTGGGACCTTGAGATCAATGAAGACGGAGGCTATCGCCCTACCAAAGAAGCTGTTAATCAAAGAGACCTACAAACAGACTTAGTGCTGAAATTCGAAGATCAAACGCTGGCGGTCTACCCTGCTCCATTAGCGCCGCCCCCATACCCTTATCCGTTTCCGATGGACCGTGAAGCTGGTATTGAAGCTTATCAAGCGATGATTACGGCAGAGGCATACCAGAAAAAACTTGCAAAAGGTGATGATAGTGCACTGCATGTTTACAGCACAGAAGGCGAAAGCCCGGTTATTCAAGTAGAGATCACACTGGCTGAAGAAATGGCTGATGGAGTGACTAAGTATGAGTTTAGATCAACCGATGGTAGTGACCTACCCGAATGGCAGGCGGGCGCACATCTTGATCTTGTAGTGGCGCCTGAGTTTTTACGACAGTATTCAATGTCAGGTGATCCAGCTAATCGATCAATGTACCAGATAGGGGTATTACGTGAAGACGCCGGCCGCGGTGGCTCACAGTTGCTGCACCGAATTTTCAACGTGGGTCGCAAGATATTTGTATCGCGACCTATTAATCACTTTCCACTTCACGCTAATGCCACAAACACTATTCTTATGGGTGGTGGTATTGGTATCACTCCAATGATCGCCATGGCACATGAACTACACGCTCAAGGCCAAAAGTTTGTTATGCATTATTCCGGGCGGACACGAGTTTCTATGGGATACCTTAAAGACCTAAGTAACGCACCATGGGCAGATAACGTCAGGTTGCATGTTAGCGATGAAGGGTCACGCGCAGACTTCAATGAAATTTTAGCTGATTATCAGCCTGGCTCGCATCTTTACACCTGTGGTGCAGAGCGTTACATGAGCAGTATTACCGACGCTGCAGAGCGCGCAAACTACCCCGAGGGGGCTTGCCACCTTGAATACTTCTCGGTCCCCGAAACGCCGGATTATGTAAATCACAATTTCACGCTTAAGCTTCTACAGTCTGATTTAGAGCTACAAATACCGGCAGAAAAAACAGCTGCCGACGTACTCAATGAGCATGGTTATGGCATAGATGTTAAGTGCAGTGACGGTCTGTGCGGAGTGTGCAAGTGTGGCTTAGTATCGGGAAACGTTGAACACCGTGACTTTGTACTTTCAAAGTCACAAAGAGAAACGCAAATTATTCTGTGCCAATCACGCGCCAGTGAGGCCGATGGTGTGATTGAAATTAATCTTTAAGCTTAACCCGCATTATTCACGGGATTGATGGCTTCTCGCCACCAGTATCAATAATGCGGGCTAATAGCCTAGGAGCCCGTCCCAGAATGAGGGTCGTAGCAATGATGCGAGATTTTGAGTCAGATTATTCTGATCGATTGAGGCCAATAGTTGCAAACCGGCTCCGATAAATTACTTCGCTATACGAACAGGCATCGCTACTCGGAGGTAAGCCTTGCTCAGACGCAGGGGATTCAATTAGCCTGCAGAAGTGCCACTGCTGTGGGAATGCAGTTCTCACTCTGACAGCCACCCAAATGGATAACTGCCAGATTTTCTTACCGCTTAAGGGTTCATGCCTTTCAAATACTTAAATGCCTCACTTTCAGTAGAAAGCATCAGCGTTGTATTTTGCTCCATGACAGACTTGTACATTTCCATGGTTTTCTGAAATTCATAGAAATCTACTGACTCTGGATTTTTATTATAAGCCTGCGCATAAATCTCAGTCGCCTTAGCATCAGCCTCACCGCGTATTTCTTCCACCTCGCGATAAGCTTCAGACTGAATCTTGTTTAGCTCACGCTCTCTAAAACCATTAATACGCGCTGCTTCACCGTTACCTTCTGATCGAAACCGCTCTGCAATCTGGCGACGCTCACTGATCATTCGATCGTAAATTTTTGGACGCACACTCTCGTTGTAGTTAATCCGCTTGAAGCGAATGTCAAGTAACTCGATACCAAAAACCTTTACTTTTTCTGCAGCAGAATTAAAAATTTCCATTTCTACCAGTTGGCGGCCTTTTGAGATTGGCACTAATGTACCAAGAGTGGCCAGATCTTCTTCGGTTAACGAGGCATCAAGCAGCGGCTTTCTGTCTTTAGTTGTGCGAATGATCTCTATTAGCTCGTGCTTGGCGACCGCGTTACGTGTTTCACTGCCTAGGATGTCATCAAGGCGCGACTGGGCGCTGCGTTCATCACGTAGGCGCAATAGATACTGCAGCGGATCAACTATTCTCCAGCGCGCAAAAAGATCTACCGCTAT
>JALZUX010000024.1 GCA_023301405.1 Granulosicoccaceae bacterium
ACTGAAGAAGTAGTTGAGATCCGTGGTGGCCAGAAGCGTCGCTCAGAGCGGAAGTTTTTCCCCGGCTACGTGTTGGTGCAGATGGAGCTGAACGATGACACCTGGCATTTGGTTAAAAATGTACCAAGGGTGCTCGGTTTTATTGGCGGAACTGCTGATCGACCTGCACCAATTACCGATAAAGAGGCTGACTCGATCTTGCAGCGCGTTCAAGAAGGCGTTGACAAGCCGCGTCCGAAGGTGTTGTTCGATGTTGGTGAGGTTGTTCGTGTCACCGATGGTCCGTTCAATGACTTTAACGGCGTTGTAGAAGAAGTGAATTTTGAAAAAGCCAAGTTGTTGGTTGCGGTGCAGATTTTCGGTCGCTCCACACCGGTTGAACTTGAATTTAGCCAGGTTGAAAAAGCCTGAGTTAATTTACCACTAACGGTCCAAATCATCGGGGAGCCGCAAGGCGTATGCACCCGTAGGAGATATTATGGCCAGAAAGATCGATGCTTATATTAAGCTTCAAGTGCCTGCAGGTAAGGCAAACCCTAGTCCGCCAGTTGGCCCTGCTCTTGGGCAGCACGGTGTAAACATCATGGAGTTCTGTAAACAGTTTAATGCAGCAACTCAGTCCATGGAAGCGGGTGCTCCTGTTCCTGTCACAATTACTGTGTACAGTGATCGGTCATTCTCTTATGTCATGAAGACGCCGCCAGCTTCTTACCTACTTAAGAAGGCAGCTGGCTTGGAAAAAGGTAGTGGTGAGCCAAATACAAAGAAAGTCGGCACTGTAACCCGTGCGCAGCTTGAAGAAATAGCAAAAACCAAAGATCCAGATTTAACCGCGTCTAGCGTTGACGCAGCGGTTAGAACTATTGCGGGCAGCGCCCGTAGTATGGGTCTTGATGTAGAGGGAGTCTGATCATGGCTAAAGCAAGCAAACGTACCAAGCAGATCAAAGAAAAAATTGATCGCCAGAAGACCTACCCGGCTGCTGAGGCTTTTAGCCTGCTGAAAGAGGTGTCAGCAGTTAAGTTTGATGAGACTGTTGATGTAGCGATTAACCTTGGCGTAGACCCCCGGAAGTCAGACCAAGTGGTTCGTGGTTCAACTGTTTTACCTAACGGCACCGGCAGAACAATGCGTGTTGCGGTATTTGCTCAAGGTGAAAATGCAGAGAAAGCGAAAGAAGCTGGTGCTGACATCGTTGGTTTTGATGATCTGGCTGAGTCAATCAAAGGCGGAAATCTAGATTTCGACGTGGTCATTGCTACTCCTGATTCAATGCGAGTTGTTGGCGCTTTGGGAACAGTGCTTGGGCCACGAGGCCTTATGCCAAACCCCAAGGTTGGTACGGTGACTCCAGATGTAGTCACTGCTGTTAAAAATGCTAAAGCCGGCCAAGTACAATTCCGTACCGATAAAGGCGGAATTATACATTGCCCACTGGGTAAGGTTTCTTTTGAAGCGAATGCGCTCGAAGAGAATCTGAAAGGATTGATTGCTGAGTTGGTAAAGGCTAAGCCATCAGCTGCAAAGGGTGTCTATCTTGGCAAGGCAACTGTGTCCTCTACCATGGGGCCAGGTATCGAGATTGATCTGGGTCCTTTAAGTTAAGGTTTAAGAATTCGCCATTAGAACTCAATGGCAAAATGACTTTGAGTGAAAGAGCCTAAGGGTTGTTTCACGTCAAAGATCGCAGGTGCAGTAGGAAACTATTGCTTAATTGCCTGCGTAGACGGGGTCGGATCCCATGTGTGGTGTCCGGCGTTTTAACACCGTGTATTTCACATACACGAAACAATGGAAAACCGGCTTGCCGGTGATCCGGAAGGTGCTCAATGGCTTTAACTCGACAAGAGAAAGAAGCGGTAGTCGCTGAAGTGGCAGATATAGCTTCATCTGCCCATTCAGCAGTAATGGCTGAGTACCGGGGAATTTCGGTTACCGATTTAACCGAGTTACGTGCGCAAGCTCGTAACAGTGGTGTGTATCTGCGCGTGGTCAAGAATTCATTGGCCAAACGTGCGGTACAAGGTACCGAGTTTGAGTGCATGCAGGAAGGCATGTCAGGACCCTTAATCTTTGCTTTTTCCCAGGAAGATCCCGGTTCTGCAGCTAGACTGTTGCGCGACTTTGCAAAGGAAAACGATAAGCTTGTTATAACGATGGCAGCCGTTGGTGGCCAGAAGATAGAAGCAGGTGATATCGGTAAATTGGCGAATCTACCAACACGCGACGAGGCAATTTCTTTGCTGATGTCCGTGATGCAAGCGCCGATTGTGAAGTTTGCTCGCACGCTCAACGAAGTCCCTGGCAAATTAGTCAGAACGGTAGAGGCAGTTCGCCTTTCCAAAGACGCTTCTTAACTTATTGATTTTCTTTCACTCTAATTTGCACGATAACTTGCCAAAACGGTAAAGTGCGACTAACACATTAGGTAACACAACAATGTCAAAAGAAGAAATTTTAGAATCCATCTCTAACATGACTGTTATGGAAGTCGTTGACCTCATCAGTGACATGGAAGAGAAATTTGGCGTTAGCGCTGCCGCTGCAGTAGCTGCGGCTCCTGCTGGTGGTGATGGTGGCGGTGCTGCTGCTGACGAGCAAACAGAATTCGACGTAATTCTGACTAGCCCGGGTGACAACAAAGTTGGCGCAATTAAGGCGGTACGTGCTCTTACAGGCTTAGGTCTTAAAGAAGCGAAAGCACTTGTTGAAAGCGCTCCTGCACCAGTTAAAGAAGGTGTTGGCAAAGACGAAGCTGAAGATGTTAAAAAGCAGCTTGAAGAAGCTGGTGCAGCCGCAGAGCTTAAGTAATAAGCAAATCGGTTGGTATCAAGGGTTTAGGCCGTCGCTTTTTAGCGTCGGCCTTTTCCTGTACCTGAGCAATAGTGTTCGCCAGGTAAATAGTAAGAACAGCGGGCGTCAGATTTGGGCGCAATGATAAGCCAAATATTTGTGGGTAAAGAGGAACATAGATGACCTATTCCTTCACCGAAAAAAAACGTATCAGAAAAGATTTTGGCAAGCGTCAATCAATTCTTGAGGTACCGTATCTGCTGAAAACCCAGCTAGATTCGTACCGTTCGTTTCTGCAAAAAGACAAAACCACCGAAGAAATGGATGACGTCGGTCTGCACGGTGCGTTTAAGTCGGTGATGCCAATTGTCAGCTACGCGGGCAATGTTGAGCTTCAGTACGTCAAGTACCGTCTTGGCAAGCCCCCGTTCACAGAGCGTGAATGTAGCATTAGAGGGCTGACTTATGCAGCACCTTTGCGGGTGCTATGTCGTCTTGTAATTTACGACAAAGCCTCCGGTGATAACCGTGTCGTTAAAGATATAAAAGAACAAGAAGTCTATATGGGTGAACTGCCGCTCATGACCGGTAATGGCACATTCATTATCAATGGCACTGAGCGCGTCATTGTTTCGCAACTGCATAGAAGCCCCGGTGTATTTTTTGATCACGACCGTGGCAAGACTCACTCTTCAGGTAAGCTGCTATTTTCTGCGCGTGTTATACCTTACCGTGGTTCGTGGCTCGACTTTGAATTTGACGCCAAGGATTGCGTATTCACTCGTATTGATAGACGCCGTAAATTGCCAGCATCTATTATTTTACGTGCGCTGGGATATAGCACCGAAGAAATACTAGAAGCCTTTTTTGAAACCGATATGGTAACTATGACCAAGGCGAAGGCTAGCCTTGAGCTAGTGCCCGCGCGCTTACGTGGTGAGACATTCGGCTTCGATTTGAAAGACGGCAAAAAAGTGCTTGTTGAAGCAGGGCGTCGCATAAATGCCAAGCATGTGCGCCAAATGGAGAAGGCGGGGCTTGAGAAGCTTGAAGTGCCAGATGAATATTTCATTGGCAAAGTGCTGGCTCATGATCTTATCGACAAAGAAACAGGTGAAGTGTTCGAGGGTATGAACGCCAACACTGAGATCACCGAGGAAAACGTTGAGCGTTTTCTTGAGATCCGGCCAAAAGAAGTGCAGTTCATTTATACCAATGATTTGGATAGAGGGCCGTATATTTCTAGCACCATGCGTATTGACCAAACCAGCAGCCAGCTGGAAGCTCAAGTCGAAATTTATCGCATGATGCGCCCTGGTGAGCCACCAACCAAAGAGGCTGCGCAGACACTGTTTAACAACTTGTTCTTTACCGAAGATCGCTATGATCTGTCAGCTGTCGGTCGAATGAAATTTAACAGACGCCTGAATCGAGAAGAGATCACTGGCCCGGGTATACTTGATAAAATCGACATCCTTGAAGTGTTGAAGTGCTTGATTGATATTCGAAACGGCCACGGCATTGTGGATGATATCGATCACCTTGGAAATCGCCGTATTCGAAGCGTAGGTGAGATGGCTGAGAATGTCTTCCGCGTAGGTTTGGTCCGTGTTGAGCGGGCTGTGCGAGAACGGTTGGGCATGGTTGAAAGTGAAGGGTTGATGCCGCAAGACATCATCAATGCTAAGCCTATTGCTGCTGCCATAAAAGAATTCTTTGGTTCAAGCCAACTGTCTCAGTTTATGGATCAAAATAACCCATTATCTGAAGTTACCCACAAGCGACGTGTTTCGGCACTTGGTCCGGGTGGATTAACGCGTGAAAGAGCAGGTTTTGAAGTGCGAGATGTGCACCCGACTCACTACGGGCGTGTTTGTCCGATTGAGACGCCGGAAGGGCCGAATATTGGGCTTATTAATTCTCTGGCGGTGTACGCTCGTACCAACCAATACGGCTTTCTTGAAACGCCTTATCGAAAAGTAGGCAACAGCCGAGTTCAGTCAGATGTTGGTTATTTGTCTGCTATCGAAGAGGGCAACTATGTCATTGCTCAGGCGAATGCGGCGCTTGATGAAGAAGGCAATCTGACCGATGAATTGGTTTCCTGCCGGTTTAAAAACGAATTTGCGATGATGCCACCTGACAAGGTGGAATACATGGATGTGTCTCCGAAACAGATTGTATCGGTGGCGGCTTCGATGATCCCATTCCTGGAGCACGATGATGCGAACCGTGCGTTGATGGGGTCAAACATGCAACGTCAAGCAGTGCCTACGCTACGTGCCGAAAAGCCGTTAGTTGGAACCGGTATGGAGCGTGTTGTAGCTGTTGACTCAGGCGCGACTGTTGTGGCGGTTCGTGGTGGTAGTGTTGACTCAGTTGATGCTGGACGGATCGTTGTACGTTCTAATGATGACGAAGCGGGGCAAGGTGAGACCGGTGTAGACATCTACACACTGACCAAGTACACGCGCTCCAATCAAAACACGTGCATGAACCAGCGACCATTGGTCAAGCCTGGTGATGTGATTGCGCGCGGTGATGTGCTGGCCGATGGTCCAAGTACCGATATGGGTGAATTGGCGCTGGGTCAGAACATGCTGATCGCGTTTATGCCTTGGAATGGCTATAACTTTGAGGATTCCATTCTTATCTCAGAGCGTGTGGTTCAGGAAGATCGCTTCACCACTATTCATATTGAAGAATTAAATTGTGTTGCTCGTGATACCAAACTAGGGCCTGAAGAAATATCAGCTGATATTCCTAACGTGTCTGAGGGCTTGTTGTCGAAACTTGATGAAGCCGGGGTGGTGTATGTTGGTGCAGAGGTACGTCCCAACGATATCCTGGTCGGCAAGGTAACGCCAAAAGGTGAAACTCAGCTTACGCCTGAAGAGAAACTGTTGCGTGCCATTTTCGGTGAGAAGGCATCTGATGTAAAAGATACTTCCTTGCGTGTACCACCGGGTATGGACGGTACTGTTATTGATGTTCGTGTTTTCACACGTGATGGCGTAGACAAAGATGCTCGTGCTCTTCAGGTGGAGCGGGAAGAACTTAAGCAGGTTCGCAAAGATCTTGACGACGAATTGCGTATCGTTGAAGACGATATGTTCTCTCGAATTGAGCGGTTGATCATGGGGAAGGATGCTGACAAGGGGCCAAATGGTCTTGCGAAGGGCACCATTATCAGCAGCGAATATTTGGGTGACATCGAGCGGGACTCTTGGCTAAATATCAGCTTGAAAGACGAAGATTTGAACGTGCAGCTAGAGAAAATGAGTGCACAGATTAACGATCAGCGTGAGCAGTTTGAGCAACGTTTCGTTGAGCAAAAAGAAAAAATCACCTCTGGAGACGAGCTTGCTCCGGGTGTGCTTAAAATGGTCAAAGTTTATCTGGCTGTTAAAAGACGCTTGCAACCGGGTGATAAAATGGCCGGTCGTCATGGTAATAAAGGTGTGATCTCGATGATCGTTCCGGTAGAAGACATGCCTTATGACGAAAGTGGCAGGCCTGTTGATATTTGCTTGAACCCGCTAGGTGTTCCTTCACGAATGAACGTCGGCCAGGTATTGGAGACTCATTTGGGTTGGGCAGCAAAAGGCTTGGGTCACCGTATCGCAGCGATGATTGACGATAAAAAAGACGTGACTGAAATTCGTGGTTTTCTTGATCAAATATACAACCACAACGATGAGGTCAAACGTTCCGAAATCGAATCGTTAACTGATGAAGAAGTATCTGCACTAGCGCACAACCTGCGTGGTGGTGTACCGATGGCGACGCCGGTATTTGATGGAGCAGCAGAAAGCGAAATCAAGCAAATGCTTGAGCTAGCTGAGTTGCCGCCCTCCGGCCAGACCAAGCTATATGACGGTCGTTCGGGAGAACCATTTGATCGCCCGGTCACAGTGGGCTACATGCACATGTTGAAGCTTAATCACTTGGTTGACGACAAGATGCACGCGCGTTCAACGGGTCCATACAGTCTGGTGACGCAGCAGCCTCTCGGCGGTAAGGCTCAGTTTGGTGGACAGCGATTCGGAGAGATGGAAGTCTGGGCACTCGAAGCATACGGTGCGGCTTACACTCTTCGTGAAATGCTGACAGTTAAGTCTGATGATGTTGTTGGGCGAAACAAAATGTACAAAAATATTGTTGATGGCGATCATCGAATGGAGCCGGGAATGCCTGAGTCATTCAACGTGCTGCTGAAAGAAATTCGGTCGCTTGGCATTAACATTCGTCTCGAGCAGGACTAGGGAATACGCGGCTTTATCAACCACGTATCTAACCCGCTTTTGGAGAAAATATGAAAGATTTACTGTTTAACTACAAGCAGCAAACACCTAACGAAGATTTCGATCGTATTAGAATCGGTCTGACATCACCTGAGATGATCCGGTCATGGTCTTACGGTGAGGTGAAGAAACCAGAGACGATCAACTACCGTACTTTTAAGCCAGAGCGTGACGGATTGTTCTGTGCCAAGATATTCGGACCAGTGAAGGATTACGAATGCCTGTGTGGTAAGTACAAGCGACTTAAGCACCGTGGTGTGGTTTGTGAAAAGTGTGGTGTTGAAGTCACGCTGACTCGAGTGCGTCGTGAGCGCATGGGTCATATTGAACTGGCTAGTCCGGTAGCACATATCTGGTTTTTGAAATCACTACCTTCACGTATAGGTTTATTGCTTGATATGACACTGCGTGAAATTGAACGTGTGTTGTACTTTGAAGCCTATGTTGTGATTGATGAAGGCATGACCACGCTTGAGCGTGGTCAGTTACTCAGCGATGAGCAATACCTGGAAGCAATCGAAGAGCATGGTGACGAATTTGACGCACGAATGGGTGCCGAAGCGGTTCATGATCTCCTGAAAGATATCGAGCTTGAATCAGAATCACGCAAGTTGCGTGAAGAAATCGACGCGACTAAATCTGAAACCAAACTCAAGCGTTTGATTAAGCGTCTGAAGCTAGTTGACTCATTTATTGAATCTGGCAACAAGCCACAGTGGATGGTGATGTCGGTACTGCCTGTGTTACCACCTGACTTGCGTCCGCTGGTTCCTTTGGATGGTGGTCGGTTTGCAACTTCTGATCTGAATGATTTATATCGTCGTGTTATTAACCGTAATAACCGTTTGCGTCGCCTGCTTGAGCTAAATGCTCCTGACATCATCGTGCGTAACGAAAAACGTATGCTGCAAGAATCAGTAGATGCGTTGCTTGATAACGGTCGTCGTGGCCGCGCCATCACCGGTAGTAACAAGCGCCCTCTGAAATCGCTTGCTGACATGATTAAAGGTAAGCAGGGCCGGTTCAGACAGAATCTGTTAGGAAAACGTGTTGATTATTCAGGGCGATCAGTAATCGTTTGTGGTCCAACGCTGAAATTGCACCAAACAGGCTTGCCAAAGAAAATGGCGCTTGAGTTATTCAAGCCCTTTATATTCAGCAAGCTTCAATTGCGCGGTATGGCGACGACCATCAAAGCAGCCAAGAAGATGGTCGAGCGCGAAGGTCCGGAGGTTTGGGACATTCTAGAAGAGGTTATTCGTGAGCACCCTGTGTTGCTTAACCGTGCACCGACACTCCACCGTTTGGGTATTCAGGCGTTTGAGCCAGTGCTGATTGAAGGCAAAGCTATACAGTTGCACCCGTTGGTTTGTGCGGCGTTCAACGCTGACTTTGACGGTGATCAGATGGCGGTACACGTGCCATTATCAATTGAAGCACAGCTTGAATCACGTGCATTGATGATGTCGACAAACAACATTCTTTCGCCTGCGAACGGTGAGCCGATCATTGTTCCTTCTCAGGATATCGTATTGGGCTTGTACTACATTTCCCGGGAAGATGTATGTGCAAAGGGTCAAGGCATGACGTTCAGCTCTGTTGATGAGGTAGAGCGAGCGTTGTTGAACAACCTGGTCGGCATTGGTGCGAAGATCATCTGCCGCGTACGGGATATGCTAGAGGGCGAAGATGGAGAGTTAACGCCTTATGTAAGGCGTGTTGAAACAACCGTTGGCCGCGCTATTTTGTCTGAAATCCTGCCGGTTGGATTGGCCTTTGGTCTGGTTAATTGCAACTTAACCAAGAAAAATATCTCGCGTTTGATTAACGCCTGTTACCGAAACGTAGGCCTCAAAGATACCGTCATATTTGTAGATCAATTGATGTACACCGGTTTTCGCTTTGCAACCCGTGCCGGTGTATCGATCGGCATTGAAGACATGGTTATCCCGAAAGACAAAAATGACATCATTGGTGGCGCAGAGGCCGAGGTGAGAGAGATCGAGCAGCAGTACTCATCGGGTCTGGTGACTCAAGGTGAGCGCTACAACAAGGTGGTCGATATCTGGTCGAAGGCTAATGATCAGGTGGCCGGCTCGATGTTGACAAAGCTGGGCAAAGACATCGTTGTTGACACTGAAGGCAAAGAGCAAGAGCAGTCATCGTTCAATTCGATTTACATGATGTCTGATTCAGGTGCGCGAGGTTCAGCAGCACAAATTAGACAACTGGCTGGAATGCGTGGTCTGATGGCAAAGCCGGATGGCTCGATCATCGAAACGCCCATTACGGCAAACTTCCGTGAAGGGCTAAATGTACTTCAGTATTTTATATCGACACACGGTGCTCGTAAGGGTCTTGCTGATACGGCTCTGAAAACGGCTAACTCTGGATACCTGACGCGACGCTTAGTTGATGTAGCACAGGATCTGGTGGTTACTGAATATGACTGTGGTACTGAGGTTGGTATCACCATGACGCCTGTGATCGAAGGTGGAGACGTTGTCGAGCCTCTGAGTGAACGAGTTCTTGGACGAGTTACTGCGTTACCTGTGTTTAAGACCGGTTCGAAAGATGTCGTTGTCGAAGCTGGCGTGCTGCTTGATGAAAAACTGGTTGACCTGCTAGAAGAAAGTGGCGTTGACGAAATTCTTGTGAGATCTGCTATCGCTTGTGAAACCAGCTTTGGTGTTTGTTCAAAATGCTATGGGCGTGACCTTGCTCGCGGGCATATGATCAATAACGGTGAGGCTGTCGGTGTAATGGCGGCGCAATCAATTGGTGAACCGGGCACTCAGCTGACAATGCGCACATTCCACATTGGTGGAGCGGCGAGTCGAGCTGCGGCTGCGAGTTCTGTAGAGGTAAAGGCAGCAGGAACGATCAGGTTGCATAACTTGAAGCACGTGGTTAACGCGAAGGGCGAGCTTATCGTTGTTTCTCGTTCTGGTGAAATCGGCCTGGTTGACGAAGGCGGGCGTGAGAGAGAACGCTATAAAGTGCCTTATGGTGCAGCGATTATCACTGAAGAAGGCGCTGCGGTTGCTGCAGGCGCGACCATCGCTCTATGGGATCCGCACATGCACCCAATCATTACGGAAGTGGCTGGTATCGCCAGATTCTCTGATTTCGTAGATGGAGTGACGGTAAACACTGAAACAGACGAGCTGACAGGTGTTTCTTCAATCGTTATTACCGATCCTAATCAGCGTTCTCTCGGCAAAGATAAAGATCTGCGACCGATGGTTCAGTTGGTTGATAAGGAAGGCGAAGAGCTGTGCTATGCCGGTAGTACCATTCCGGCTAACTATTTGCTGCCAGCTGGTGCCACTGTTAGCTTGACCGATGAAGCCGAGATCGCGGTTGGTGATGTTATCGCTAGAATCCCTCAAGAGTCGACCAAGAATCGTGATATCACGGGTGGTTTGCCACGAGTAGCTGATTTATTTGAAGCGCGTAAGCCAAAAGAGCCGGCGATCCTTGCTGAGCGCACGGGCACCGTGAGTTTCGGTAAAGAGACCAAAGGTAAGCAGCGCTTGGTGATAACAGGTCCTCATGAGGAGCGTCACGAAGAGTTAATACCGAAGTGGCGCCATATCAACGTGTTCGAGGGTGAACAGGTTGAAATTGGTGAAATGATCGCCGATGGAGAGCCTAATCCGCAGGACATTCTTCGTCTGAAGGGTATAGAGGCACTGGCGGCGTACCTGGTAAAAGAGATTCAGGACGTTTATCGCCTTCAGGGTGTGAAGATTAACGATAAGCACATTGAGGTCATTGTGCGTCAAATGCTTCGTAAGGTTGATATCACTGAGGCTGGTGATTCAAACTTTCTGGCTGGCGAGCAGATTGAGTTTGCAGAAGCTAAAGAAGTGAATCGGGAGTTAGTGGAAGAAGGCAAGGAGCCAGTAAAATACGAAAATATTTTGCTTGGTATTACCAAGGCCTCTTTGGTCACTGAATCATTCATTTCTGCAGCTTCTTTTCAGGAGACCACACGAGTATTGACTGAGGCGGCTGTTCGTGGCTCAGGTGATGATCTACGTGGTTTGAAAGAGAACGTGGTTGTAGGGCGCCTAATACCAGCTGGTACCGGATTGCACTATCACTTAGAGCGTAAGCAAGGTCGTAGTCAAAAGTCTCTTGATGAGTCTCTGGCAGCGGCGATGAGCGCGACCGAGACCGCAAATATCGCAGAATCTCCGTCGGATGGAGAGCCTGTGGGAGAAACGGTGTTGCAGTAACGGTTGACTTTTGACAGACGCGCCAATTACACTTGGCGGCTGGTTTGTGCTGGAGTGAATTGCAACCGCTTTTCACTCCAGTCGTCTGTACTGGAAACAACCCTTTCTGCTTATTCATTTAACAGGCAAAACCGTACCGGCTTTACAAGGGCGGGGTGATGGTCTTCGGGATCACGCTCGGTTCAAACAGGAATACAATGGTAACGATAAATCAGCTCGTCAGGAAACCTAGAAAACGCAAGGCGGAGAAATCCAATGTGCCGGCTCTTGAGGCATGTCCGCAGAAACGTGGCGTTTGTACACGCGTCTACACCACTACACCTAAGAAGCCGAATTCGGCTATGCGGAAGGTAGCTCGTGTTCGTTTAACTAACGGATTCGAAGTGACGTCCTACATTGGTGGTGAGGGGCACAATCTCCAAGAACACTCGGTTGTGTTGATTCGCGGTGGTCGTGTTAAGGATTTGCCTGGTGTTCGATACCATACGGTTCGTGGTTCACTGGATACCCAGGGTGTTGAAAGTCGTCGTCAGGGCCGTTCTAAGTACGGCGCCAAGCGCCCGAAAGGCTAGAGAAAAGGTAATATAGAGAATGTCTAGACGTAGCGAAGCACCGAAGCGGGATATACTCCCTGATCCGAAGTACAAAAGCATTCAGTTGACGAAATTCGTCAACATGCTCATGTACCACGGAAAAAAATCGGTTGCTGAAAAAATAATGTATGGCGCGCTTGACGTCATGGAAGAAAAGAAAGGCGGTGAAGTGCTTGAGCTTCTGGAGCTTGCACTTGAAAACGTCAGTCCAGCCGTGGAAGTGAAATCCCGTCGTGTTGGTGGTGCTACTTATCAGGTGCCTGTGGAGGTGCGTCCAGTTCGACGAACTGGTTTGGCAATGCGTTGGATCATCGAAGCAGCTCGAAAGCGTGGTGAGAAATCCATGACGCTGAAGCTTGCCGGTGAGCTCCTTGATGCAACTGAGAAGCGCGGATCAGCTTGTAAAAAGCGCGATGATACGCATCGTATGGCAGAAGCGAACAAGGCATTTGCTCACTACCGCTGGTAGTGGCTGAAAGCCTGGACACTATGGCAGTATCACGTGGCACGTACGACTCCAATCGAGCGATATCGCAATGTCGGTATAATGGCTCACATCGATGCTGGTAAAACAACGACCACTGAGCGAATACTGTTTTATACAGGAGTGTCCCATAAGATAGGGGAAGTCCATGATGGCGCAGCCACCATGGATTGGATGGAACAAGAGCAGGAGCGCGGTATTACTATCACGTCTGCCGCTACGACGTGCTTTTGGAGTGGTATGGACGATTCCCTCGGCAAGCATCGTATCAACATAATTGATACGCCGGGGCACGTAGATTTTACCATTGAAGTCGAGCGTTCGTTGCGGGTGCTTGACAGTGCGGTTGCCGTTTTCTGTGCCGTGGGTGGCGTTGAGCCACAATCCGAAACGGTATGGCGGCAGGCTAATAAGTACAATGTGCCTCGGATGGCATTCGTCAACAAGATGGATCGGGCTGGCGCAGATTTTTTTCGAGTCGTTGATCAAATAGGTACCCGACTAGGCGGTAACCCTGTGGTACTTCAATACCCTATTGGTGCTGAGGAAGACTTCGAGGGTGTGGTTGATCTGATTAAGATGAAGGCGATCTTCTGGGATAGCGCGTCGAAAGGGATTAAGTTTGAAGAGCGTGAGATTGACGCAACAATACTTGATGAGTGCCAGAA
>JALZUX010000025.1 GCA_023301405.1 Granulosicoccaceae bacterium
GCTAGTTCAGTTCACCCCACTCATGTGCAAGGCCCTTAAAGGGCTCACGACAATCTTAGCCCGCAACCGCAGCAGTTTGATTTGCGCCCCTCCCCCCGAGCTGGCTGTCTGGCAATTACCGCGATCACGCCCTGACACAAAAAAGTGAGACTTGAAATAACAACAAGATTCGCTGAATCACGCAAGAATCAGTCGCTGACAGGTTAGATTTAGATGATAATCAGGACAGCTGCCCTCAACAGTAATGAACAGGCCCAACCTTGCAAAGCTAACCAGCGCTCAGTTAACTATTTGGCTTCCTTGCAATGGTAACAAGTACGATACACTCAGCGAAAATCTACTCCCGATGTACAAAAATAGATCGAAAAAGCCAAAGGAAATTAAATCAGAAACCGCATCACAACCTTAACACTTTTCAAGCTGTAAATTTCTGTCATAAGTCAACCACACCTAAAACCAGGCATTTTACTGCGCGTTTTCGCGCGTTATCCGGCCACGACAGGCACGCGGTTGTCGCAAGCTCAACGCAAAAAACGACAAAACAAGACAAAAAAACGGCCGATCAGAAAAGCGCGATTTTACTTTGCAGCCATTTTACTTATAAACTCTTTTCTCTAGAGAATCCCTACCACCAATAAGCTACCCGGAACCCAAACCAATGAAAGCACTATTTACAGCACTGGCTATCACCTTAGCTACCACCGGGGCCGCCTCAGCAGCCGATGAGTTTCTGGGCCCGTGGGCAGCAAGTGCCACTGAGGTACTAAAGATAAGCAAAGACGGTGACGCCCTTCAAGCTGAGTTTATCCGTGAAAACGTTAAAGACGAATACGAGAAGGTTAAATTCTCGGCAATTTATAAAGACGGCGCACTGGTGATCAGTAACGACCAGGGAAACATCACTGCCACTTATGATGATGAGCAAAAGATTCTGGTCATTGGCGGATTTAAAACTTTTCAAAAAGTAACCGCCGAACAAGCCGCCGCTATCATTGCATCGCTTGAGAAAAAGTAAGCCTAATTGCCAGTACAGTGAACGCAAACGGTGCGCGACTTAAAGCGCACTGCCCACCGCAGTTTCTAACTTAGTAACAAAAGCACAAGACGCGAATCGCTTGATCAACCAAAAAGCCACCATGTGCTGTGGTTGATCAAGCGAAATGTGAAGCATTACGCGCCCGATATATTGCTTTTCAGCTACCCACTTCTCTCCCAGCGATGGCGATTTTCTTCTTAACGTCATAGAAGGGTTTTTCAACTACTGTCGCGGCGCGCAAACCTGTCGGAAGCTGAACCTCAAGCCGGGTGCCCGGCGCTGCACACTGAACTGCCACCATCGCCAGTGCAACATTGCGCTTAAGCCGCGGTGAATAGATAGCCGACGTCACTTTACCGATGTCCTTCGAATGTTCGCAGACAGGCCAAAAGGTAGTATTCGCTCCGGTTAATGATGGCCCGGAAATGTCCAGTCCAACCTGCCGGCGCTTCACACCGTCTTGACGAATTTTTTGCAGTGCTGCCTTACCGATAAAAGTGGTATCAGCATCCAGATTTACTAATCGATCAAGGTTCAATTCATAGGGGTTAGTGTTGATGTCCATATCAGCGTGGTAAGACAACATGCCGCCCTCTATGCGCCTGATTGACGATGTATGACCAGCCGCCAGCCCATGTACCGCACCCGCCGCCATAATTTTCTCCCACAACTCATCGCCTCGTGATCCGTCGCGCAGGTAAAGCTCGTAACCAAGCTCACTTGACCAGCCCGTGCGTGAAACCACCAAAGGTATGCCGTCCAGTTCTTTTTCTACCAACCAGTAATATCGCAGTTCGGCAATGTCTTCACCAAACAATGCCGCCATGATTTTTCCTGAGTTCGGGCCTTGAAGCTGCAGCGGGGACACATCGGGCTCGGTGATCACAACATCCATCCCTGAATGAACAGCCACGCCCTGCGCCCACAGCAATACATCATTGTCCGCCAGAGACAGCCAGAAGTGATTCTCAGCCAAACGCAACAACACCGGATCATTCAGAATTCCTCCGTCTGCGTTGGTGATCAACACGTATTTGCACTGCCCTACTGCACAGTTACTGAGGTCTCGTGGTGTAAGTAGCTGGGTAAACCTGGCTGCATCAGGGCCGGTGATTTCCACTTGACGCTCAACCGCCACATCGCAAAGAATCGCGGTGTTCACCAAATTCCAGAAATTCTGTTCAGGGTCGCCGAAATCACGCGGGATATACATATGGTTGTATACCGAAAAATCTTTTGCGCCCCAACGCACGGTGGCGTCAAAGTAAGGTGACTTTCGAATTTGTGTGCCAAACCCGAACTCACCGCCATTGTGTGTAGCCATCGCTGCTTCTCTCAAACTCATCGTAGCTGAGAGTTTAACTTTGTCACTACTCAGAACACACCTGTCGCGTCCGTGGGCGGCGTCTTTTGATCACTCTATCATTGGCAATCAGCGTTGCGTCGACAACCTTCACACCACAAATTGCTGGCAAAAAGGCAACCGCATAAACCTCTCCTTACCTTGCATCAGCATTCCTGACAATACCAAACTTCTCCCCAATAGCTGCATTCACCGAGGGGTCTTTTGGCCAGCCCCCTCTGAACACCGTTAATGAGGGTAGAAAAACAAACCGGGCAAAGATTTTATTTACATAAAGGAACCCAAACGTTGCTTCAGATGTCCTAAAAAAGTGGATGGGCACTAAGCTTGCGCCGGATAAATAACTCGGAAACTCATTCATCTATAATCATCATATAATCAGTGGCTCGACTTCGCACTGATGCAAGCTCTAAATTGTCAGGAAACGTTGAAACTTAATGAATACTCATTTTTTAGTCACCGTCGTTTTTGTGGCCGGTGTGAGTACAGGCTGGTTAAGCAAAACCTGGCTGGGCCCTGCGCCCTTAGTATCGAACAACATCGCGACTACCTATAATCAAGACACCATCCCTGACAGCATCAATGAAACTCAAAGCACCTCCCTTACCTTAAAATCCACTACGACAAATGCCAGCACAACTTCCGGCGTCAATGTAGATTTTTCCAGCGCATCTCCCCGGCAAATACAGAACCCACCCTCAAGGCAATCTGCGCTAACTCATTTTAGTAACTTGCTTAATGACCGGTTCTACTATGAAGCAATGGATCTGTACCAAGAGGCGGATCAACAATATGGGAAAACCCCCGCTCAATTAAAAAGCGCATTACTCGATCACTTAAGCACTTTATCAAAAAGTCGTAATAACACTGATTTCTCTGAACTAATAGACAGCTATCTATCGGTATACTACGACGACATTGACGTTTTACTGCTGCTGGCGGCATTCAATCAATCTAATGGCAGTTATCTGGAAACCATCGACGTATACCTGCTTGCAAAAACGTATGCCTATACTGAGGTTGATGAACAAAATCTGCTTACCCATTTTAATGGATTTGTACGTCAAATTGATCTCACTTACACCAACCAGAGAAACTGGCTCTCGTTGCTCAATTTATATTCACATATTGACGCATCAGGCTTAATGACATCAACTCATCGTTACGGGCAAGCGCTTGCCCACCTTGGTAATGGCGACAGGCTTTCAGCCACCGAGCAGCTAATACAGCTTGAAAATGATAACTTCGTGGGAGAACAAGCAACGATCGCACTAAATAAGCTTGCCAGCCAAAGTGGCGAAATAGCCATTAGAAGTACGCCTGTCTTCGAAGACTCATCGGCCATCAAACTACAACAAAGAGGCAATCAGTACGTGGTTGGCCTAACTGTTGGCCAACAAGACAATGTCAATCTTCTCATCGACACCGGTGCCTCAATGACCACATTATCACAGGCATCATTTTATGCATTAAACTCAAACGGTGAGGCCGTTATTCAAGACAGAAGAGTTTTTCGTACTGCCAATGGCATTGTGCAAGGCACTGTATATTCAATGCCTGAAATAACGCTAGGCCCCTATCTACTCAAAAACACACAAATTGCGGTACTTGATTTTGCGATGGCAGATAACCTTGATGGCCTGTTAGGCATGAACGTATTAGGGCAATTCCGCTTTCAGATTGATCAGGAAAACAAAAACCTTATTTTAAATAGAAAACAATAATGGCCAAGCAATGACGGCTTACGAACACGGCAAGCCACACACTATTTAAATGCCATTGACTGCTGAACGCAGGGTAACACTGAGAGTTTAAAGGTAGCGCCAACGTGCACAGGCATAGACCCACGCACTCACAACACGTTAAAACTATCGTTATATTTTTTGCCAAAATACTTCTTGAACAGCAAAAGCAGATAGCCCCAAAAAATGCTCACAGCGCCACATCAATTACAAGGCACCTCGGTGTTTTTCGCTCTACCTCACGAGCTTTTAAAGGGGAAGCTTAATATTGACAACTCATCGAGATGCATCCTGCCATCGCGGCGCTGATGACTTCGAACCATTTCGCACCTCACCAAACTTACCTGATAATCTACAACAAAGAAGGACAGAAAAAACTTGCGCACTTCTTGGGAACTATCTTACGTTCCTGAATTCTAAGTTGACTGATTCCCTACACACTGAGTTAAGCAAATGAAAAACTTCCTCTCGACCCGCACCCTGTTCAAGGCTAACCCAACATTGGGATCCGCCGCTATCGCACTGGCCACTATCTGTGCCATGGGCACTGCTGCAGCTGAAGAAGCTCAAATTATCGAATTGACACAGGTCAATTGCCAATTTGTCGAAAGTGAAAACGGCACTAATCACGGCTTCGAGTCCACAATGAAATCTGACTGCGAAACCATTCATCAAGAATCTGGTGATGAGCGGCTGGCGGCTTCTAAAACAATTGAATTGAAGCCCGGCAAATACATATTCAGAGTGACTAATAAAAATGTCGAGTATCCACTTGGTTTCTATTTGCGTGGTGACGGCCTGGTTGGCAAAGCACGGCTGCCAAAGGTCTCAGGCGGTGGTTTGGATCTGGGTGCAACCAAAGATTACGAAATCACCCTGAAAGAAGGCGATTACGTATACTCGTGCCCACTAAATTCCACCTTAGATTACAAACTACGAGTTTCAGCAAGCTAAAATAAAAACACTTAAAATTTAGCGCTATACCTAGGAGGCTCAGGCTGATCTGATCATTACAAGCTCTGATAAAGAGACTCTCAGATTGGGCCTTGGCCTCTTTTTTTGGCAAAAACGTGAATACATGTAATCATGCTCTCTAGCACTAAGTGAAAATTTAGTGGTTAAAACGCTCAAACACAACCTACTAACGGGGACAACAAATATGACCAACAACACTAAATTGCTAGCAAGCAAAACGGCTACCGTGGGCGCTGTACTCGGCCTGGCAGTCGCCTCATTTGGCATGAGCTCCAGTGCTTGGGCCCAAGACTCAGACATGACATTCTTCATCACCAGTGCAGGCCCCGGAAAAGGCGGTGACCTTGGTGGACTAGAAGGCGCTGATGCTCATTGCACAACGCTCGCTGCAGCCGCTGGCTCAAAGCTCGAAAACTGGAAAGCGTATCTCAGTGTTAGCGCCAAAATCGACCGCTCTGGTGATTCGGCAAAAGTTATTTCCGGCGTTGACGCACGCAGCAGAATCGGCTCTGGCCCTTGGAACAATGCTAAAGGCGCATTGATTGCCGAGGATGTTGAAAGCTTGCATTCAGATGCCCATGCCATCAACAAAGAAAACGGCTTAGACGAGAACGGTAAAATTGTTAACGCGCGCGGTGACAAACCAAACCGCCACGATATCCTTACAGGCTCTACTCCACAGGGAGAATATTCCACTGCCGGTGGTGACACTACATGCTCTGGCTGGACCAGCGATGATGAAGGCTCTGCAATAGTTGGTCATCACGACCTGGCCGGACTTAGCGACGACAGACACATGGTGTCTTGGAACTCAGCTCACGGTACTGCGGGTTGTTCTGCAGAAGCACTGCCAAGAACCGGTGGTGATGGCCTGTTTTATTGCTTTTATGCAGGAGAATAAATAGCAAGACGAGCACTTAGGGCTGCGCCAAACTATTTAAATTTGAGATAAAATCTTGGGCTGATAACGAAAGTTATCAGCCCAATATTATTACTCTATCGCTCCCCTTTCAGCTGGTTACCGCGAAGAATC
>JALZUX010000026.1 GCA_023301405.1 Granulosicoccaceae bacterium
GTAGAGGCGGCGAATTTCGCCATCCGACATAACCCCAAAGCGCAACAGTTCTATCAGAGAAAGAAACCTAAGACCAATCAGATCGTTGCTCTGAAAGCGCTAGCTCACAAGATAGCGAGAGCTTGTTACTGCATGATGGAAAAACAAGAACCGTTTGATCAGGATAGATTATTTGGATAAGTCTTAAAGGTTTTGGATGATCTGCCAAACCGACAAAGGGGTTGGTTAACAACTATTAGACCTGATTGGGCCAGGTCATCCAATCATAATTTAAGTGTTTGTGTTGTTGCGCCTACACAGTGAGCCGATATGGGTTAGTCTATAAGAGGCCACAAATCTTTCAAACTGAATGGACACTGTTGTGGCACTGATTATTTTCTGGGGCGTAAGCCAGGGCGGATAAGCTGTAATGCCGCTTGATCCTGATGGGTGACTGTTGCGTAGCAATGCTGCGACAACTCACAAAGAGAAAACAGTAGCGTACGCCAGACCACTTAAATGAGAATAGCCCATTTATTTGGGACAATATTTTTACGGGTGCTTGACACGTAAAGTCTAATGGGTGACCCGTTATTTTTTAATCGCTCATCAGGTTTGTATCCGCAATCTGGCAGACTGGCTTTGACCAGCCATATGCCCGATCAACCAAATAGGTACCTTGTCTTTCACCTTAAACTACATCGTAGCAACGACTAGTGGAAGCTCTAACAAGCCCATAATTCTTTTACCTATCTTGGCTTGGCTTGGCTTGGCTTGGCTTGGCTTGGCTTGGCTTGGCTTGGCTTGGCTTGGCTTGGCTTGGCTTAAATGATAATAAAGCCGCCAAGAGTAAATGCTTACTCCCAGCGGCCATCTCGTCTGCGGATCTTTTTTAAGGAGTTACCTCGAATCTATCTAATACACAATAGAAATTTGAAGAATCGCTGTTCTTAGTCCCATCCACAACAAAGTCAAGAGTATGATCTCCGTCTGTTAGGGTTTGCTTGCTAAAAATCTCTACTTGAGACTCGGAGCTTGAAGAATATAGATCAACGGTTCTCTGTAGATTCCCGTCTATTCTAATCTGGCATTTTCCACCCGCACTGTCCGTCCTAACAAAAACTTTGATACCTGTACCGTTAAAACGGTAACGAGCCAATGAATTGGTAGTTTTCGAAAAAGACACGAAGTTAAAATGAGCTGCACTTTTCTCTTGAAACTCCCATTCGTTATCATAATCGATATCATGATGAATTGAATCTATGACATAACCTCTAGGTACAGTCTTGTTATACTGAATATAGTCAATGTGTACATACTTATTGGTCGCACTAGCATTAACCAGATTGTGCTTGCTCCTTATTCTGACCGTATGATTACCAGGAACAAGAATTGGACTTGAATAAACAAGTACTTGATTGAGTTTACTTGTATTGTAAGTATCGACTTTCGTTTCGACTAACTCATCGTCAATCCAGACTTCAAACGCCCCACCATCTTTACCAACCTGGCTGAAAATTTGGAAACGATCACCGGTAAAGTCAAAATCTGCACTTCTATTATCTGCATTCGTGTAGTGAATAGTATTTCCAAACGAAACGTCGCGTTCTCGATTATCCCAACCAGAACCATAGTCAAATGCAGCCCCATCCGTTTTAGTTGAAAGTTCTGGTGTATAGAAAAGGTGATCCAGCGTACAAACTGAACCGCCTTCCATTCTCACCTCGATGGTATAGTCTCCAGATTTCAGTGGGCCACTATCAAAAAACTTGTATTGATTAAGAGTGCTGCCTTGCTGACTTACCGTTTCAATCGTTTTACCGTTTAAGGAAACTCTACACTCTCCACCGTTGCTCTGTCTTTTGCCCCAGAGCTCGACACGAGAACCTTTAAATTTGTAGGTTGCCGTACTTCCAAAACTCGTGCCTTGGGCCATATTGGCGTCAGACGCTCCAAGATCTGTCACGGATTTAGTGAAACCATCCTCGTAACGAATATTCTCGTTTGTGTTCCACACATAAGTCTTACCATGTTTCATGCCTTGGCCAATCATCACCCACTGATTGACCACTCTTTCGTCTATATCACCATCTAGATAAGGAGCAACATTCCAGCTGACCACCGCACCGACCGATCTAAGGTCGTGCATATACTCGAGTGTTTCAACCATTGTGTATCTTCCGTTATGCCAAGAGCCACCAGTTTCAGAGTCTGGCTCTTGCACAGCCCAACCTCTTTGCATATGGTCAAGACGATAATTTAGAAGGCCATTTGTATCAAACTTAGACGCGGGCTTTAAATAGTTAAGATCTTTATTCTTCAGGTGACCAGCAGTGAAGTTAGTATAGTTATCCACCTCATTGTCACTTGAAAAAGGAATTTGTCTATCACTAGACTGTCCACCAACGTTATATCCAATTAAGGCATCAGGGTTACCAGAGCGCAGACGCTCAGCTAATTCGGCTCTGTCAATCTTGGCAGAGTTACTATTCTTAGCCATGTTATCTATCCACCATGCAAATATTCTGTCGCCATACTTGTCCGAAGTCATTTGCACAGTTTCATACACATTTTCAACCCAGTCGCCACTTGGAAACCCAATTTCATCTTGAAACGCTTGCTCTTCTGTGTCCGGCATTGGATTAAAGTAAAACCCTAGCTTGATTCCTTTATCTGCTAATGCTCTATGAATGTCGCCCATTAAATCCCGGTCAGCATCTCTTCCAGAGTAAAGGTTCTTCATATTTGATGAAGCATTACTAGGTACCGGAAATGGAAGGTTGTAGTCATGATGAGTGATAGTAAAAATCAGCAGCTTTACTCCTCCTGCATCAAGCATATCAGCCAGCGCTTCTACTGGAAAATTTTCAATTCGATCATTCCATGGAATAAATGTTGGGAGACTTGCGTTTTCATTAAAGTGCATAAACGCTGTAACACCATCGTTTGACATCTCTTCAATTGCTTCACGCTGATTAGCGTAAGCGGACGTGGACATACTCATCACACCTCCGATCAGCGCAACTGCCAGAGCCACTTTTTTCTTGAAATTGGTTAGGTACATTATAGAACTTTCTTATTTTGCTAAATTTAAGTCGCGGAAGCATACGGGCTACTTTTCATGATATCCATCACAGAATTCGCACTTGTCGACACCCATCACAGAATTCGCACTTGTCGACACCCATCACACAAATAACTGGCTTACCGCGAGGCGACTCGATGCCAGCGATTCAGATTGAACTCGCATTTGCCCATATAACCTGAGCAGTCGTCGCTGACGCTTTGACGCCAGATGGACATTGCTACTAATCAGCACCTCCGGATACGTTATGGGCCTGCTTTTTACCATT
>JALZUX010000027.1 GCA_023301405.1 Granulosicoccaceae bacterium
GACAAACCGAAGCAGTCGTGCCTGTGTTCAAGTACTAGATAAGCAAACGCCTATCTTGCAGCAACGCAAAGCGCTAAGTCTTGGCTATGGTCTCAGAGGCAGCACCTGCAGCTGCTGCTTTTTCGTCACTGGAAGCGTCTGATTTTGCATCAATCTCCACACGTACACGCGGGCGGGAAAAAGGAATATTGTTTTCCTCAAAGGCGTCCTGCATCGCCTGAAAGGCAAAGCGCCTGATGGTAAACTGCTTGCCTGGCTTTGACATAAATTTGGTGGAAATCACAAACCCATAATCATCAACCTCAACAGCACCCTGGGCCTTAAAGGGTTGTAGAAAATCATCCTTTATTACCTCAATTTCACCCAGTTCTCTGCCGACTTTTTTCAACAGTTTACGCACCATGTTGAGATCTGTCTCAAAAGGCACCCGAACCTTAAGCTTCATGATTGCCCAATCGCGACTGAAGTTTTCAATCACAGCAACCGAACCGAATGGCACCGTATTAAGCGCGCCACGATGATGGCGCAGCTTCAACGAACGCACAGAAATACTTTCAACGGTACCTTTGACTTTGCCAACATCTATGTATTCACCAAGGCGAAACGCATCTTCCAGCAAAAAGAAAAACCCGCTAACAACATCTTTTACTAAAGTTTGGGAACCAAAACCAATTGCCAACCCAACAACACCTGCACCCGCCAATAACGGAGCAGTGTCAACACCCAATGCTGAAAGCGAAACCAGCACCACAATTGTAGTTATAACGATAAGACCAGTGCGGCGTACCAATGGCAGCAAAGTACGTGTTCGACTCATGCCGGCACCAATCTCTTCTGAATCTACCTCAACATCACCCTGTACAAATGCACTGTCTTCTTCGGCAATTTTCTGGTCCAAAAAAACCCGTAAAATCTGCCAGACGGCGTACCCAAACGCGACTGTTGCAGATATTTGGATCAGCGTCTGAAACACTTTTGTTTCAATACTACTGTCATCTGTCGAGTTGATTTCAATCCGCCAGACAGCAGCCAACAGAACCGCTACAAGTAGCAGCAACCCTATTCGAGATACACGCGCAACGATGGTTGAGATTGTATGTTCGCTTCCTTCCAGTTTGGCGATGGCACGAGAAAGAGCAGCCTCGGCAATAGGCGCCACAATCAGCATTACAACGGTGAATAGTGCTGCGCCATACAGAGCAAGTCCACCAAGGAAAATATTGATCAAAACGCCGAAAAACAACGCCGGCACAGCAAGGAAAGTCAACATAGGCCAGCACTCACTAACAATCTGCCGAACCTGGGAGGGCGCCGGGCTTCCCGCTAAAATGTCGCCGGCTATAGCGTGACGTTGGCACCACACCGTATAAGTCAAAAGTAACGTGGTCCCAGCACCAACAATCAACAATAGCAAGTCATGAACATCCCCACTAATGCCCAACGAAGCAAAGGATGCACACGAAAAAAAACCGAAAGCCCCAAATGCTGTTGAAACCATAATGTTGCGATGGAAACTTCTTGCGTCCTCGTTCGACATAGCTGGAATACGCAATTCGGGCGCATCAGGTTCGAACAATGCCCGACTGCCACCGGCGAAAAATGCAATGATGGCTACGGCCGATAGATAGAAAAAAAACAAGGTGCGATCACGCTGATCACCTGACGCGAATATGAAGTATCCTGCGGTAGCAATTGCGATCAATACAATCACTCCAGCCCCATGCCGCGCCAACCGCCCGGCAAAGCGAGCGGCAAGTGAGTGATCCCTTGAATCGGCGGCGGCAATATGATCAAGTTTGCGTTTCACCTGGACAAACCCGGCCAAACCTGCAGCAATACATAATACAAAAGTGATTAAAAACACCCCAAATGCATTGCCGTCTCTGCCCTCGTTTATGCGCCTCCACCATTCTCCTGGCAGGCTTGGGAGTTGATCATAGGCACCCAGCAGTTCACTGGCTCGTGCACGCACTTTGGTAAACGCAAATTGCAAATTATAAGCGATTATCGCCGGATTAAAGACCGGTTCAGGCGGGGTTTCGACTTCAGGTTCTTCTAGCTTTTCAATTAGCAGCGCACGAACCTCTTGGTCTGTCAATTCTGAAATGTCTCTTGCGTCTGCGACAGAAAGTGCCTGCAGACATAAAAACAATGCCATGGCCAAAAGTAGCGATAATTTTTTCATGAATCCTCAGTGATCAGACATAGTATTTTTATTTTGATAATTAGCTGTTACCGCAGAAAACATTTTAACTGAAAAGACACGCTAGTGAGATGTGTTAATCTTGTAGATCGCTTGTCACCACGGGCAGGATAAACAGTAGTTTTTGCCACCGCAAGCCCAAGCGATTCTACGGCGGTACTTTGGATAGCCTAAATGTTCAGCTCTTGATCCTGCCACGCAACTTTTTACACCACACCAAGCCGCCGCACCACTTGCTGCTTCGCATCGCCATTTCCCTAGGTTACAGTATCAGGTGGCTGTCCGAGAACCAGGGTCTTGAGCTCCGGTGTGAGATTTAGAGTCAGATATTTCGATCGATAGAGGCGAATAGTTGTTCTTCTTTAACGATATTGATCGTAATAGCTGGCCAAAAGACCGCGCCCGCAGTAGATCATAGCTCCCGGACAGTCACCCAG
>JALZUX010000028.1 GCA_023301405.1 Granulosicoccaceae bacterium
CGCAACTGCTCGATCAATTCAGCGCCTGAATCCTCAGCGACCGTCACATGTCTACAAATAATCAAACGAGAATTGTGATAAGCCATCATTCGAAAATCATTATAGGCAACCTGAAGTACACAAAGGCTGGTGTGATGACCGGATACTTTGTGTATTGCTAACCCTAAAAGGGACAACGAACTGATACCTACCATGAGTGCCGAAGCACGCTTCAGCAATTTCAGCCAGGCTTCACAATCATGGTTTGGTGGCAGCCCACTAACGGTGACGGAACAAACGTTATCCACGCTATGTTTCTTTTTATCCACTGCAATGCTGGATAACAAATTACCTGGAAAATGTCGCGCAGACACTTTCTTTAAAAGGCGTCGATGGTCAGCACCGCTTAACTGCGGTATAGCGTCAAGGTGATGCTCTTCATCCTTCGAGTCCAATACTATTGAAAACAGACTGTGCTGCCGCTCCTGCAGATAACGCGAGAAATTTTCTTGACCCGCGGCGTCATTATTAAAAATAACCGCCGCACCAAACTCAGCCCGACCAAAAGCAAACGCAGAGGCTTTATCCGCTTGCAACAAAAGAACATATCGCATCAGAGTTGTCCGCTCATACTGAACACTAAATCGTATATTGGTCCTATCACAGAAATCACCACCCACATCATGATCGAGCCAACACAGATGATCATCGCCGGACCGATTAATTGCTCAAGCTTTTCAATAGACTCTCTGGATTCACGGTCATAGAAATAAGCAGTCTGGTTAAAGGCGATATCCATTGCACCCGTAGATTCACCTACGCGCAGCATTCGACTGAATATTGCAGGAAAAACAGCCGCTTTGGAAAAACCGCCAGACACCGTTTCCCCATCAATGATACGTAACCGTATCACTCGCAAGGCATCACCCAAAACAAGATTATCTACTACACTTTCACTCAGTTTCAGTGTATCGATCAAGCTAATTCCCGATGCATACATCAATGATGCACAACGGGAAAAACGAGCCAGTTTAATCTTGAATAACACAGGCCCGAACATTGGTAATTTTAGTAGCAAGCCATGCCACCGTTTTTGTAGATTTTTGCTTTTTTCTACCGCTAACCTAAAAATAACAACCACACTTAACAATGTCAGTATCAGGTACAACCAGTACTTACTTACAACATCTGAAGTTGCAACAAGTGCCTTGGTATGCCATGGCAATTCACTACCAGTTGATGCAACAAATGACATCAGCCCCGGAACCAACCATGTCATTACAAACACTATAACTAATAACAGGACAGCAGCTACAAAGGACGGATAAATCATCACCCCCTTAATTCGTGACAATGTTTCGTCCTGCCATTTAAGCAGCGCACCCAAATCAGCCAACACGTTATCAAGCCGGCCGCTTTGCTCACCGACTGTCAGCATGCTGATATAAAGTTTATTAAATATGAGAGGGTGTTCGGCACATGCGCCTGATAGAGTACTACCGTTGTCTATGGAATCAACCACCTGCCCGGCCACCGTACTAAGGTGAGGTTTTTCTGCTGCATCACGGTACTCAGAAAGAGATTCCAGCAACGGTACACCAGCACTGAGCAACTGCTCAAGGTGAAAAGTAAAGTCAATTATTTCGCGCCGTGACCAATCATGTTTACGGCGAAAAAACCCAAGTAGAGACTGGTGACAATTGAGAAGTTCAAGGTTTGTACGACCCAGCCTTGCATCAAGATCTTCCGGATTAAGCGCTGCCATATTGCCACGACGAACAACACCGGTTTCATCAACTGCTTTAAAAGAGAAGTACTTCATTTTCTGTATACAACCTTCTTCGTTACAACTTACCGCTTACTTCCTAACTGCTTTTTTCGGTACGACTCCATATCCGAGTAAAAACTCTACCGTAATCACATAACTCGTTGTGTGAAATCTATCACACGGGACACTTCTTCAAGAGAAGTCTGTCCGTCAGAAACTTTTTCCAGCGCATCGTCCATTAACGTTTTAAATCCATTATCAGACGCCATTTGCAATAGCTCTGCAGCACTCACTGCTGCAGATATTTTCTCCTCAATTGGCGGACTAAAGCGAAGCACTTCCATTATAGACAAACGACCTTTATAACCTTGCTGATCGCAGACATCACAACCAACCGGTTGATGCAAATGCTTGCACCCGGTTATTTTCAGGGCTAAATCATCTGTTGGTGCTATCTGCTTGCAATGACTGCAAAGCTTTCTGACCAGTCGTTGCGCAACTATGCCTATCACATTACCAACAATACCCGAAGTTCCCACACCTACATCAGCAAGCCGCGCTAATGCTCCTATCGCGCTATTCGCGTGTAATGTCGCATACACCTGATGCCCCGTCATTGACGCACGTATTGCCATTTCTGCTGTTTGCTCATCACGTATTTCTCCAATCAGGATCACATCAGGGTCTTGTCGCAAGATGGCTTTGATCCCTGCAGCGAAGTCCAGCTTCACCTGACTATTAACAGTGGTTTGTCTTAACATAGGCAGTGGATATTCAACTGGATCTTCCATTGTCATGATATTGATGCTTTCATCACTTATGTGGTTCAGCATCGAGTAGAGCGTAGTGGTTTTGCCGCTGCCAGTGGGGCCCGTGACCAGTATCAGCCCTTCGGGCCGCGCCATCATTAAGCCAAGTGCTCCAAACGCGTGATTGCTCAGGCCTAACGCTTCTAATGCAACAATACCTTTTTGTCGATCCAGAATCCGCAGCACTATGTTTTCCCCATGAATGGTAGGTAATACGGACACACGGAATTCTATTGGTGCACCGGCCACGGCAAACGATATCCGACCATCTTGCGGCGCTCGCTTCTCGGCGATATTCAGCTCTGCAAGTACTTTCAAGCGCACTGAGATAGCAGACCAATAATCATAATGCAGACTTCTGATCTGTCGCATCACACCATCAATGCGATAGCGTACACGAATAAATCCGGACTCTGGCTCAAAGTGGATATCAGACGCCAATCGCTTTACTGCATCAGCCAGAATTGCATCAACCAATCGCACCATCGGCTGACTGTATTCTACATCCCCCTGATGTTCTGGAAGATCGTAGGCAGCAGTATCACCAGCCTCTATCTCTTGTAAAATTCCATCGATCGAGAGCTCAAAGCCATAGAATCGATCAATCGCCTCAATGATGTCACGTTCACTGGCAATAACGGTTTTCAGGCCCGC
>JALZUX010000029.1 GCA_023301405.1 Granulosicoccaceae bacterium
CATACGACAGGTATCCCTAAATGCAAGTTCGATGGGTAACGCCCGGGGTCTTCAACACTAATTTGGTTTGAACTTGAGACTAAAAAAACAGTACTTGTAGCTGCCGCAGGCCCAGGCATTGGTGGGTCGGTTGTGCAGAAGAGCTAGCCGCCTTAGCCCTGTAACTCAGCAGTGATGATAGTACCTTTACAGCAGGTCAAACGTTGGCCATTGATGGTGGCTGGTCGCTTTAACAAAAACTGAAGAGAGATAAATGAAACTTTTACGCTATGGCACTGTAGGCGTTGAGCGTCCCGGCCTGTTAGATGACACTGGAACAATACGTGATTTATCGGCCGTTGTTTCTGATATTTCAGGCGATACCTTAGACCAACATACGTTAACCAAAATTGCAGCACTGGACCCTGCTACATTACCTGCTGTTGATAGTGGCGAAAGGATTGGCCCTTGTGTCGCTAATGTTGGGAAGTTCATTTGTATTGGTCTTAACTATGAAGATCACGCCGAGGAAAGTGGTATGGAACTTCCAGAAGAACCTGTTGTGTTTTTCAAGGCCACTTCTGCTATCACGGGCCCTAACGATGTAGTTCGTATTCCTCGTGGTTCGGTTGCAACTGATTGGGAAGTTGAACTTGGCGTTGTCATTGGTAAGCATGCGAGCTACGTGAATGAGGAAGATGCCATGGCTCACGTGGCGGGTTACTGTGTCATTAATGATCTCAGTGAACGGGATTTTCAGTTTCATCGTTCCGGTCAATGGGTAAAGGGTAAATCATGCGATACATTTGGCCCTATTGGTCCGTGGTTGGTCACCCGTGATGAAATAACTGACCCGCATAATCTTGCGATGTACCTTGAAGTGAACGGCCACCGCTATCAGGATGGCAACACTAAGCGAATGCATTTTAATGTTGCATTTATAGTTTCGCACTTGTCGCAATTCATGAGCTTGCAACCCGGTGACATAATTTCCACCGGTACCCCTCCGGGAGTGGGTCTGGGGCAGACTCCACCTGTTTATCTAAAGCCCGAAGATAAGATGGAGCTAGGCATTGAAGGGCTCGGTGTTCAGCGACAACACGTAAAGCCTTCGCTATGACTACAATCACCCATCTAACTACTCACGATTTACGTTTTCCAACATCTTTGTCACTGGATGGGTCGGATGCTATGAATCCAGACCCCGACTACTCAGCAGCGTATGTTGTTCTGCACACCGATACTGGTTTTCACGGCCATGGTTTAACGTTTACGATTGGGCGTGGAAATCAAATATGTGTTGCTGCGATCGAAGCGCTGAGTGATCTTGTTGTGGGTCTTGAATTAGCATGGATCACCGAAGATATGGGGCGTTTTTGGCGGCATGTGACTGGTGATAGTCAATTGCGATGGATTGGTCCAGACAAGGGCGCTATGCATCTTGCAACGGGTGCTGTTGTCAATGCTGTGTGGGATCTCTGGGGCAAAGTTGAACATAAACCAGTTTGGCAGCTTGTATCAGAATTATCCCCCGAAGCCTTTGTTAACCTAATTGATTTTCGTTATCTTACCGATGCAATCACGCCGAAGGACGCACTTGAGATCTGTCGGCGTGCAGAGGATGGAAAAACCGCGCGTACCGAACTTCTTTTGAAGGAAGGGTACCCATGCTACACCACCTCCGCCGGGTGGCTAGGGTATCCTGATGAGAAACTACGGCGACTTTGCCGTGAGTCACGCAACGCCGGGTTCACCCACACTAAGTTTAAAGTAGGGCGCGATTTAGAAGACGATATCCGCCGCCTGACTATTGCCCGTGAGGAGCTTGGCGAAGACATGGTGATCATGATCGATGCGAACCAGGTTTGGGAGGTTGACCAGGCGATTGAGTGGGTGAACAAGCTGTCGTTTGCGCGTCCGTTTTTTATTGAAGAGCCGACAAGCCCTGACGATATCCTGGGGCATAAAACGATTCGTGATGCGGTGGCACCAACACGGGTCGCCACTGGTGAAATGTGTCAAAACCGTATTATGTTTAAGCAATTTATTACGCAAGGTGCCGTGGATATTGTGCAGATAGATAGCTGCCGGATGGGAGGTTTGAATGAAGTTCTTGCCGTCATGCTAATGGCTGCAAAATACGACTTACCAGTTTGGCCGCACGCCGGTGGCGTAGGCCTCTGCGAATATGTTCAGCATATGTCGATGATAGATTATGTTTGTATTTCCGGTGAAAAAAATGATCGCCGAATAGAGTATGTAGATCACCTCCATGAGCATTTTGTTGATCCCTGTGTGGTGGTAAACGGCGCTTACCAAGCGCCTATTGCTGCAGGTTTTTCCATTGAAATGAAGCCGGAAACGATAAAGCATTATACATTCCCCGACGCTATGGCTGTGCGATGACTGAACAGAAAAGCATAATTGCGCAACGCCGCCAACTAGGCCGGACTAACGTTTACGTTAATCCGATAGCGTTTGGATGTGCCAGCATTGGCAATCTTTATTCGGCTATAAGCGATGAACAGGCGCTGGACGTTTTAGCCGCCGCGTGGGATTCTGGATTACGTTATTTTGATACCGCCCCTCACTATGGCCGAGGGTTATCTGAACACCGTCTTGGGCATTTTTTACACACAAAAAAGCAATCAGACGCGGTTATTTCAACAAAAGTCGGGCGGCTATTGTCACCGGGGCAGCACTTGACCGAGGCTGACGGATTTATTAATCCGCTACCCAATAATGTGCGTTACGACTACACTGGCGATGGAATTGAAGCGTCACTTGATGCGTCTTGTGAGCGGTTAAAGCTAGATTATATTGATATCGTCTACGTTCATGATCTAGGTCGTTACACCCATGGTGCCGGCAATGCGGTACACCAAAAAGATTTTTTAGGTTCAGGCTATGAACGACTTATTCGCTTAAAAGAAGCGGGACGAATTGGCGCTTTTGGGCTTGGCGTGAATGAGGTGGAAGTCTGCCTTGAGATCATGCAGCATGGGCCGATTGACGTGATTCTACTGGCCGGGCGCTTGACCTTACTGGACCGCGTAGCTGAAGCCGATTTAGTGCCGCGCTGTTTAACGGCGGGTACCAGTCTTGTCTTGGGGGGTATCTTTAATTCTGGTATTCTTGCCACAGGTCCAGTCACTGGTGCGACTTATAATTATGCGGAAGCAACTTCTGAAATTTTATCTGCAGTAACTGTTTTGCAAACCAAAGCCGAAAAGCTTGGAATCATCCTACCGCAGGCGGCGTTACACTTCGCGTTGTCCCATCCAGCGGCGGCGTCGGTGTTGATCGGCACGGCTAAAGTCTCATCACTTGGCCGTAATCTGGAATTAGCCGGCTTACCCGCTCCCGATTCTTTTAGAGAAGTATTTGCATAATGTGTCTGGTGCACATCTCTGCTGTGCTTTGGTGGTTGAAAAGGCTCAGATCCGTTGTTCATTAACAAGCTAGCGCCGTATTTTATTATAAAATGTTATTAACCGGATAAACATCATGCGGCTTAGAAACTGCTACAACTTTCACGATTATCGTAAGTTAGCTAAGCGTCGGCTGCCAGGGCCGATATTCAATTACATTGACGGTGCTGCTGACGATGAGCTTACTTACAGGCGCAATACGGAGTCCTATCAAGAGGTTGATCTGATTCCAAACGTGCTGCGAGGTGTTGCCGAAGTTGACCTATCTGTCACCGTTATGGGGCAAAAACTAGCCGTGCCATTCTACTGTTCACCAACAGCATTGCAGCGGCTTTTTCATCATTCAGGGGAGGGCGCCGTTGCGACCGTGGCGGAAGAGCTTGGAACGATGTTTGGCGTCTCGTCGTTGGGTACAGCGTCATTGGAAGAACTACGCAAAAGACACAGTAATCCGCAAATTTACCAGTTCTATTTCCATAAAGATCGTGGTTTGAATTCGGCGATGATGCAGCGGGCTAAAGAAGCCGGTGTGGAGGTCATGATGCTTACTGTTGACAGTATCACCGGTGGCAATAGGGAGCGTGATTTACGTACTGGTTTCTCTATACCAATGCGTCTCAACCTTTCCGGGATCTATCAGTTTATAACCAAGCCTGCCTGGGGCATCAATTACGTTACCCATGAAAAATATCATTTGCCACAACTGGAAGATCACGTAGACATGAGTGGTGGTGCGATGTCTATCGGGAAATACTTTACTGAGATGCTAGACCCGGAAATGAACTGGGATGATGTAGAAAAGATGGTTCAGGAATGGGGTGGGCAGTTTTGTCTAAAGGGTGTTATGTCGGTGGAAGACGCGATACATGCTGCTGATATCGGTTGCACGGGCATTGTTTTATCCAATCATGGCGGTCGACAGCTTGATGGTTCTGTTACAGCATTTGATCAATTAGAAGATGTTGTGGCTGCTGTAGGTGATCGACTAGATGTGCTGATTGATGGCGGTATTCAGCGCGGAACCCATGTGCTAAAGGCGCTAGCGTGTGGCGCGAAGGCAGTGGGGCTGGGTCGATATTACTTGTACCCTTTAGCAGCAGGGGGCGAGGCAGGGGTTCGCCATGCGATGAATACATTGCAGACAGAGGTTGTTCGAGATATGCGGCTGATGGGGTGCCGGAATATTTCAGAATTACACTCGGCTATGATTTCTAAGCGCAAATAGCATTAGGGTTTGATGTGTGGAAAAAACGTCTTTAGCAAGGCAAGGAATGCCAGCTTGAAGTCTGAGTGCTGTCAATGTAATTCTTCGGACGTACCATTGCACAAATCCAATAGGTGTTTCACCAGGTCGTTCATTCGATAAGGTTTGCTTATATAGTGATTTGCTCCAGCGGCAAGGCAGCGGCCAGAATCAGTCGACGCATCTAGTCCGCTGGTGGCAATGATTGGAATTCCGGCCGTTTCGGGTGTTGCTCGAATTTTTTTTATAGCCTCTAGTCCGTTAAGCTTGGGCATTTGAATGTCCATAAGAATGATGTCGGGTAGTCGCTCGATGGTAGTTTGGATGGCGCTCTCACCGTCCTTGACACGAAGGACTTCAAAGTTTGAATATTCCAGGCACCGACGGATCGATGTCGCGACACTATCATTGTCCTCTGCTAGTAGTACGGTAATCATTGGGGGTATCCAGGTTTTCGGCTATCGTAGGATTGTAGCTTGGCTATGAAACTGTGGGCTTTGTTATGCTTTTAGAATAACCTAGCGTGGTTTCACAGTGAAAACAGTACGCGGATATTTTTGAATATACAACATCAATCGTATTTATATTGGTTGGAAAAAAGGTTTTACAAGTCA
>JALZUX010000030.1 GCA_023301405.1 Granulosicoccaceae bacterium
GTTGGAACGACGACGTCTGGTCCACACCGTGCCGATGTCAAAATCAAGGTAGGTGCTGGTGAAGCTCGCTACATAAATTCAAGAGGACAGCAGAAACTCCTGGCAATATTAATGCGGCTAGCACAGGTAGATGTATACATGGAACATCATAAGCACCCGCCCATTTTACTATTTGACGATCTACCCTCTGAACTCGATGAAAACGCCACTAAATTTGTATTAAATTACCTTCAGGAAACCGGTGTGCAAGTGTTTCTGACTAGTGTGGAAGATGTATCAAATGAGATACAATCAGTGAGTAAGAGGTTCCACGTGAAACAAGGCCAAATAGAAAAAGTGCTATACTAGGCAGTACCTCAAAGAGATTTGGAAATGACCGAAGAAGACGAGTCGAAAAAAACAACCGTGGATAGTCAAGCTGATAATCAGCAAGACTATGGCGCCAGCAATATCAAGGTTCTTAAGGGCCTAGATGCTGTTCGAAAACGCCCTGGTATGTATATTGGTGATACGGATGACGGTACCGGACTCCACCATATGGTGTTCGAGGTTGTGGATAATTCAATCGACGAGGCGCTTGCTGGCCATTGCAGTAGAATAACTGTCACTGTACATACAGATAATTCCGTAACAGTCACTGATGATGGTCGCGGTATTCCTGTTGAAATGCACGAGGAAGGCAAATCAGCAGCTGAAATTATTATGACGGTACTCCATGCCGGCGGAAAGTTTGACGATAATTCATATAAAGTTTCTGGTGGCTTGCACGGCGTTGGGGTGTCTGTGGTAAATGCCTTGTCAGAAACATTGAAGCTAACGATTAAACGCGGTGGCAAAATACACGAGCAACACTACGCTGACAGTGAACCAGTTGATGATATTAAAGTGGTTGGTGAAACCAAAGAAACTGGTACAGCAATACATTTTAAACCCAGTGTAAAAATTTTTGCCATCACCGAGTTTTCCTACGACATACTGAAAAAACGCCTTCGGGAGCTATCTTTCCTCAACAGTGGTGTTTGCATTGTTCTTAAAGACGACCGTGGTAATAAAGAGGATACCTTTGAATATGAAGGAGGGATTGCGGCCTTTGTAGAACATCTGAACAAAAACAAAACGCCATTGCATAAGCCGCCAATTCATTTACGCCAAATGAAAGAAGAAGCTGAGGTTGAAGTAGCTTTGCAATGGAACGATTCTTACCAGGAAAACATTTACTGCTTTACTAATAACATCCCACAAAAAGATGGTGGAACTCACTTGGCAGGTTTTCGAGCAGCTTTAACTCGAACAATGAATGCCTACATGGAAGCTAATGGAATCACAGCGCGGGCGAAAGTAGATACAACAGGGGATGATGCTCGTGAGGGTTTAACAGCAGTACTTTCAGTGAAAGTACCAGACCCTAAATTTTCCTCACAAACAAAAGACAAGTTAGTATCGTCAGAAGTACGTACAGCTGTTGAGACTTCTATGAACGAGAAGCTTTCAGATTTTCTTGCGGAGAATCCAGCTGAAGCTAAGCAAATTACAGCAAAAATCGTCGAAGCAGCGATGGCTAGAGAAGCAGCACGTAAAGCTAGAGAGATTACAAGACGGAAAGGTGTTCTAGATATAGCAGGTTTACCGGGAAAACTTGCAGATTGTCAGGAAAAAGACCCGGCTAAATCTGAAATTTATCTGGTGGAGGGTGATTCAGCAGGAGGCTCTGCTAAGCAAGGCCGTGATCGTCGAACTCAGGCCATACTTCCTTTAAAAGGCAAAATTCTGAATGTAGAACGATCTCGCTTTGACAAAATGTTGTCTTCACAAGAAGTGGGCACTCTGATCACCGCACTTGGATGCGGTATTGGCAAAGGCGATGACTATAACTACGAGAAACTAAGATATCACCGTATCGTTATCATGACTGATGCTGATGTTGATGGTTCCCACATCAGAACCTTATTGCTGACTTTTTTCTACCGGCAGTTGCCGGAATTGATCGAGAAAGGTCATATCTATATTGCGCAGCCACCCCTCTATAAAGTTAAAAAAGGTAAGCAGGAGCGATACGTAAAGGACGATATTGAACTCAACGAATATCTGCTTGAACTAGCCATGACAGATGCAACACTGGAAACAGGTGATAAGGGGATGTCACTAGACGCTGCAGCCTTAACAGCGCTTGCTGGTGAATACAATAATTCAAAAGGTGCAATGACAGTCTTGGCCCGGCGCATTGATCGTAATGTGCTTAATCAGCTATTGGGTATTACACCACTTCATGAAGACGATTTATCTGATCAGACAAAGGTAGAGGCTTGGGCAAGTGAGTTGCTAGCGGCACTAATGGATAACGCCGAAGATGGCAATTTGTATCAGCAACGTGTGTATACAGCTGCCGACGGTCGTTTTGGTGTAGAGCTAGAGCGTTGGTTACATGGAAATCAGCATTTTATTAAACTAGACCCATCATTATTTGCCACCTCAGAGTATAAAATCATAGCGTCACTGGCTGACAAACTTAACGGAATGATTGGTGACCATGCCGTAGTCAAGCGTGGTGAAAAAGAACAACAGGTAAATACATTCCCACAGGTGATGGACTGGTTGATGAAAGAAGCAAAAAGAGGCCAGAATATCCAGCGCTATAAGGGATTGGGTGAAATGAACCCTGAACAATTGTGGGAAACTACAATGGACGCTAAGGTCAGACGAATGCTGCAAGTTAAGATAGAAGACGCGATGGCCGCAGACGATGTATTTACCACTCTTATGGGCGATCAAGTTGAACCACGGCGAGAGTTTATTGAACGAAACGCTCTCTCTGTGTCCAACCTTGATGTCTAAGTCTGCACCTTAGGTGGGGCGTAACTAGCAGATATACAAAAGGGGCTTGTGCCCCTTTTTTCACAATTAATAAATGGAATAACCATGCAAGGCAAGTTAGAACTACCTGCGTTTGCTTCAATCGATATAAATACAGTTGAAGCTCAACTCGATACCTTGTTGGCGGAAAGTAACAAGAAAGTAGCCCAACTTGAAAAAATCAAAGAGCCGGACTGGGACAATTTCATTCATGAGCTTGATTTAATTACCGATGAAATGCAGCGATTTTTTTCACCGGTGCGCCACTTGAACTCAGTGATGAATAACGAACAAATTCGCGAAACGTACAACGCCTGTTTGCCCAAGCTGAGTGCGTGGTATACCGATCTTGGTCAAAATCGTCAGCTGTTTGATAGCACTCTAGCTTTGGCTGAAAGCCCGCAAATGTTAAAACTGGATGTGGGACAACAAAAAAGCATTAATGACAGTCTCCTTGGCTTCAGGTTGGGTGGTGTAGCTTTAGAGGGAGACGAGAAGGTGCGCTTTAAAGAAATTGCCATGGAGCTCAGTAAATTAGGCACCAAGTTTAAAGAGAACATACTTGATGCAACAAAAGCGTGGGACAAACTGATTACTGATAAATCAGCACTTGCCGGATTTCCACAGAGTTCATTGGAACAAGCCCAGCAAGCGGCCTCAAACAATGATCAGCAAGGCTATAGACTGACGCTTGATTTCCCTAGCTACCATGCCGTGATGACGTTTGCTGACGATAGAGAGCTTCGCAAAGAAGTGTATACAGCCTATTTGACGCGGGCATCAAGCAATGGGCCAAATCCTAAGGCTGAACGAGATAATGCAGTCCTGATCGAGAAGATCGTCGCACTAAGGTTAGAGAAAGCAACGCTGCTGGGTTTTGAACACTATGCTGATTATTCAGTCGCTACCAAGATGGTTAAGAATCCACAGCAGGTGGTTGACTTCATCGATGAGCTAGCTGAAAAGGCGAAGCCTTCAGCCACAAATGACTATCAACAACTCACAGAGTTTGCAGCCACTGAACATGGGATTACTTCAATTGAACCATGGGATTTAGGTTATTACTCAAACAAGCTTAAAAAGAAATTGTTTGATTTCTCAGAGGAAGATTTAAAACCTTATTTCCCAGCGGACCGGGCGATACCCGGTTTATTTAAAGTTACCGGAAAGCTATTCGGACTGGATATCACAGAGTTAAAAGATGCCGAGGTGTGGCATGAAGATGTGCGGCTTTACCAGATTAAAGATAAGCAGGGTGTAGTACGCGGGGCCTTCTATATGGACAACTACGCCCGCCAGGATAAACAAGGTGGTGCATGGATGGATGTCTGTGTTGGTCGCATGCAAAAGGAGCAGGGTACGCAGTTACCTGTGGCCTATTTGACTTGCAATCTCACGCCCCCGGTGGGGGATGAACCAGCGTTATTAACCCACAATGAAGTAGTTACTTTATTTCATGAGTTTGGCCATGGTTTGCATCATATGCTGACGCTTGTGGATCACTCAAGTGTCTCAGGTATCAGCGGGGTAGAGTGGGACGCCGTAGAATTGCCTAGTCAATTTTTAGAAAACTGGTGTTGGGAAAGAGAATCACTAGATATGATATGCGGGCATTATCAAACGGGAGAAAAGCTGCCACAGGAACTACTTGATAAAGCCCGTGCAGCTAAGAACTTTCAGTCCGGCATGGCAACACTCAGGCAGCTGGAATTCAGTTTGTTTGATATGCGTGTTCATATGTGTGCAAAAGCATTAACAGCTGAGCAAGTGAATGACTTGTTAGCCCAAGTGCGCAAAAAAATTGCTGTTTATGAAATACCTGAATTTGTAAGGTTTCAAAACGGCTTTTCGCATATTTTTGCGGGTGGTTATGCGGCAGGATATTTCAGTTATAAGTGGGCTGAAGTGTTGTCATCCGATGCGTTTGCCAAGTTCGAAGAGGAGGGCATCTTTAACGCTCAAACCGGCTCTGAATTTATGCAATGTATTTTAGAAAAAGGCGGTACGCAAAAGGCCATGGAGTTGTTCATTGATTTCCGTGGACGCGAGCCGAAAATCGATGCTTTGTTGAAACATTCTGGATTGGCGGCATAACAATTATTATTAACGCGATACAGCAAATACCTTGAAATACCGTGATCTAAGAGAATTTATAGCCGCCCTTGAAGCCGATGGTGAGCTAAAGCGAGTTGGTGCCGTGGTTGATCCGCACCTGGAAATGACTGAGATTTCGGATAGGGTACTGCGAAGCGCCGGGCCAGCACTGTTATTTGAAAAGCCCGTTGGTAGTGATATACCGGCGTTATGCAATTTGTTCGGCACACCTCGGCGCGTTGCCATGGGTATGGGTGAACAGGAAGTTGAATCACTACGTGAGATCGGCAAGTTATTAGCTTTTTTGAAAGAGCCTGATCCACCGAAGGGCTTGAAGGATGCCTGGAACTCACTGCCTATATTTAAAAAAGTGCTTGATATGGCGCCTAAAACGGTCAGCAAAGCCGCTTGTCAGCATAATGTTATATTGGCAGATGAAGTAGACCTGTCTCGTTATCCAATTCAACATTGTTGGCCGGGTGATGCTGGTCGCTTGATCACATGGGGGCTAGTGGTCACTAAGGGTCCTAATAAAAAAAGACAAAACATGGGGATCTATCGGCAGCAAGTAATCGGCCCCAACAAGGTCATTATGCGCTGGTTGTCCCACCGTGGCGGCGCACTTGATTTACTAGAGTGGCAACAGTCTTATCCTGAACAGCCATTCCCTGTTTCGGTTGTATTAGGTGCTGACCCTGCAACTATTCTAGCCGCGGTGACGCCTGTTCCTGATACATTGTCAGAGCATGCTTTCGCGGGACTACTGCGTGGAAGTCGCACTGAATTGGTAAAGTGTAAGACCAATGACCTACTGGTCCCCGCCTCTGCAGAGATCGTGTTAGAGGGGTTTATCTATCCTGGAGATATGGCACCCGAAGGGCCGTTTGGTGATCACACCGGTTACTACAACGAGGTGGATCAGTTTCCGTGTTTTACTATAGAAACTATTACCGAACGTGATCAGCCGATCTATCACACGACTTATACTGGTCGACCACCTGATGAACCAGCCGTTTTAGGGGTGGCTCTTAATGAGGTGTTTGTTCCGATATTACAGAAACAGTTTCCTGAGATAATTGATTTTTACCTTCCGCCAGAGGGTTGTTCATACCGAATGGCGGTAGTCTCCATGAAAAAACAGTACCCCGGCCATGCAAAAAGAGTAATGCTGGGAGTATGGTCATTTTTACGACAATTTATGTATACAAAAATGGTGATTGTTGTCGATGACGATATCAATGCCAGAAGTTGGGAAGACGTCATCTGGGCAATGACCACAAGAATGGATCCGGCGCGGGACTGCACCATTATCGAAAACACTCCCATCGATTACCTTGATTTTGCTTCACCGGTATCAGGGCTTGGTTCAAAAATAGGCTTTGATGCAACCAACAAATGGCAAGGAGAAACGACAAGAGAGTGGGGAGTGCCTATTGTCATGGACAAAAAGGTGACAGAGAAGGTCGATGAGATATGGACGTCACTGGGTTTATAAAATAACAGGCAACAACAAAAAACCGGCATATAGCCGGTTTTTTTCGTATTGACTGCCTATCTATTTACAGAGGAGCGTTTGGAAAAATCAATTCAACGCGTCGGTTTTGCAAACGGCCAAGCAGATCAGTGTTCTCTGCAATTGGAAGACTATGTCCAAAACCTTCTGCGCTGATTCTTGATTTATCGATACCGCGCAGTATCAAAGCCGTTTTGATCGAAATCGCTCGCCCAACTGATAAATCATAGTTGGCATTTGAATCTTCAACGTCATCTGTATGAGCTTCAATATCAAGGATTAGCTCAGGGTTATCATCTAAAATTGAGGCAACATTATCCAAATGACGGGCAACGCGGGAGTTCCAAAGTTTCGCCGTGCCCTG
>JALZUX010000031.1 GCA_023301405.1 Granulosicoccaceae bacterium
CTTAACCACAGAGGCTTCAGCTTCTATTATGCCACGTCACGAAAGCCTATTGCGGCTAACACCTCGGCAAACGCTTTGTTGACATAAAACGCCACAATTCAGCGATGTAATAAGGCCAAAACGGAAGGCGGGCTAAGGGTACGGAAAAACCATCAAACGCCGTTAGGCTGCGCAAACGATTTTTGCTGGCATCCGCCACGGCTCTAGAACAAGCTAATGGAAACAGATCACCACGCGCCACCACAATGAGATTAAAACTGCGCAAAACAGTGGAATTCAAAAAGTCGCTTACATAGGTAGTTTTGCAACATTATGGCAAGGAGGGCCGATAGGCTTGAGCACACCTTCTCGTAGAAAGCCAAGCGCGCAAACAGCACTTAACCCGCATAATTCACCGATTAACACGGGTGAATTAGCTCGTCATGCCATGCCCCCCTAAAAATTAGTTCAGGCTCGACCTTTAAGATTGCATGATGTCTAGTCAGTAGTCCGGATTAAGAGGAGCCGCGACGCAACCGATTAATTCAACAGCTCAAAGCGGAAAACGCTTCAAACTGTTTACAATGACCACAAGGCGTGGCCAATCTTGGCAACCTATTTTTCACCAACCAACGTTTCATGCACCCAGCCTATCTTGCCGGACGTACCGTAAGCGCCAACATGCACCCACTTACCATCACGCTTAAATTGCATGAGCTCTTGTCCAATATCAAGTTGCAATACAATGGCATGCTCTGTCGAGGGACCTTCACGCATGTTGACCCGCTCCTTTAATACAAACAATGTATCGCTCGGCGGCCCACCGGCAGTTGCGTTTAACACTACTTCGACTCCCTCAGCCTTCAGATCTTCAGGGATCGGCAGAAGAGGACTCTTTTCTACTTCCTTCGATACTTTGACTAACGTATCGGCAGCACTAACCGGACTTTCTTCGACAACCACAGCGACCGCTTGCACAGTTTCTACCGTTTGCACAGCTTCTGCCGCAACGACATCCTGACTAGCAGCCTTTACCTCGACCAGTGCTTCATCACTGACCGCTTCAAGCACTTGGCTTGGCTGCCCTTCCGATGACGCAAGTACAATCAAGTTATCATCGTCAGTGCTGTCGCTTGTTTCCAACTGCACGGCTGGCGTTACCTCTTCAACCGATGCAACCACAGTTTCCACAGCAGGCTGTGCTTCAGGAAGCACTGATTCAGTGGTGTTTTCTACTACCGTGGTATCTGGAGTGAAAATACCACTAAGCCCACGATGCATGCTCTCTAAAGCCTGCCCTCCAAAAACACCGAACGCGATCAGACCGCCCCCGCATACCCCTAATACCAATCTAAGCATAATTTGCCCCTTTAATTCCAACTGCGCCCTAAGACCCGCTCAGTCGCGCCCGCGTGTTTTGTACACGTGTTCGGGCATCACTTTAAACCCTAAAGGCAATCGAATAGGCTTTTCAAACCAAGGTGTAATGCCAGTGATACAACCAAATTACAAATAGCGTGACAGAGCGCTACGTTACCAAGCCTTGTTTTCTAGTTAAAAATATCACTCAGCCTCGCCCTTAATCATGCCTTCACCCCTAAAAAACCACCTGACTGCCGGCTCCATAACTGCTTATACAACCCACCAGAATGTAATAGCTCATCGTGAGTGCCTATCTCCACGATCCGCCCCTGATCCATCACAACCAGCCGATCCATTGCCGCAATTGTCGACAAACGGTGGGCAATCGCGATAACGCTTTTGCCTTGCATCAAGTCACGAAGTTGCTCTTGGATAGCTGCTTCGACTTCCGAATCAAGCGCTGATGTCGCTTCATCAAGGACGAGAATCGGCGCATCCTTAAGAATAACTCTGGCGATAGCAATGCGCTGACGTTGACCGCCAGATAACTTTACACCACGCTCACCAACATGAGCGTCGTAGCCAGTACGACCGTTGTTATCGATCAACCCGGGAATAAATTCGTCAGCGTGCGCCAGGCGGGCAGCGTTGATAATCTGCGCTTCAGTGGCGTCGGGTCGTCCGTAGTTAATGTTATCCCGAATAGATCGATGTAATAGCGACGTGTCCTGAGACACCATTGCAATATTGGCGCGCAGACTTTCCTGAGTAACCGCACCAATACTTTGCCCATCAATTAGTATGTCGCCACCGTCAAGATCGTAGAACCTCAATAGTAAATTTACTAAGGTAGACTTACCTGATCCGGAACGCCCGACCAAGCCTATTTTCTCACCCGGGTTCACCAACAGAGAAAAATCCCGTATCACACGGTCTTCCCCGCCATACTGAAATTGCACGGCTTTAAATTCGATTTTTGCGCCAGTGACTTTTAACCTGATCGCGTCAGGCCGATCAACTACCGTATTGCTGACCGCAATCGTTTCAACGCCATTTTGAACCGCACCTATACTTTCAAAAAGTGCTGATATAGTGCGCAGAATCCAACCCGACATTTGGTTAAGACGCAGTATCAAGCCATTGGCAATCGCTATGGCGCCCAGCGTTATCGTACCTTGCTGCCAGAATAAAATAGACAGAAAAGCCGTGGCAATGATAAGAATCGTATTCATCACCACCAGAGAGACCAACATCCGCAGGATAGTTTTTAGTAACTCACGCAACGCCGTGGTGTGCCGCTTAAAGCCGACTGCAACAAATGACTCCTCACGGTCAGCGTGTGCAAAAAGTTTTACTGACTGTATATTGGTATAACTGTCTACAATACGACCAGTCAACGCAGAATTTGCTTCAGACACTGCACTTGACTTAGCGCCCACTGGCGGCATCATTTTATAGATCACCAGGCAATAGCCTACCACCCAGATCAACACCGGAATCATCAACCGCCAGTCAATATCGAGAAACAACCAAATGATGCCGACAAGGTAAATAAACAATAGCCAGACACCATCAATAACATTAAGCACACTTTCACGTAATGAGTGTCCAGTCTGCATTACTTTCTGTGCTATTCGACCGGCAAAATCGCTTTGAAAATAAGACAAACTCTGTCGCACAACATAACGGTGATTTTGCCATCTAACCGCGTTAGTTAAACCGGGGGTTAGCGTCAGGGTTATCAAACACCTTGCAATCAACATACTCACTGGCCTGACAACCGCCACCACAAACAGCATCACCAACAAACCTTCCCAATGCACAGAAAAGAAATCAGCGGGTGCTGTGGCGGTCATCCAGTCGACGATATAACCAAGGTAAGCATAGAGGTACAATTCAGCAATCGAGGCAACACTGGTGAAAAATAGCGTCACTAGCAGCAAGCGCCTGTAGGGCTTTAAGTAATGTACAAAAAAGTCGCGTGTACCAGCAGGAGGTTGCTCGACCGGTGTATCACGAAGTGGATCAATAAGGTTTTCAAAAAATGTAAACACAGAGTGTCCCGGAAGTCGTGCTGCGCGACAGACTTCCTTAGAGTGTAAATAAATTGGCTTTGAATCAGCGACGCTCAGCGCCGATACTGGCCTGCTTTATAAATAATGTTGTCAGTCAGAAATTTGCGGGGTAAGCCGGGCCAGCGGCTTCTCATTTATTGGCCAATGCAGAATCGCCGCAACCACACCAAAGAAAACTCCCGCCCACCACATACCGTCATAAGTGCCATAGCTATCGTACAACCGCCCCCCCATCCAGACACCAATAAAACTACCAAGCTGGTGACTAAGAAACACCAGTCCGAACAATGTCGCTAAATATCGAATGCCAAAAACCTGCACTATTATTCCAGTTGTTAAGGGCACCGTTGACAACCACAACAACCCCATAAACGCTGAAAAAAGGTAAATTGTGACGGCAGTTTTCGGCGCTAGCAGCAGACCGACGATTACCATAGAGCGCGCCAGATAGATAAAACTTAACCCGGACTTTTTACTGAAGTGCTGACCAACATACCCGGACAAAAAAGATCCGGCAATATTAAACAACCCGATAAGCGCAAGTGACCACGCCCCCACATTGGCTGATAATCCGATATCTTTAACATACGCCGGGAAATGCACACCAATAAACGCCACATGAAAACCACACACAAAAAAGCCCGCAGTAAGCAAAACAAAACCGCGATGGGCAAACGCCTCCGATAGCGCACCGGACAAACTTTGCTTATCGGCTTGAGTTGATGCTTCAGCATCATTGACACCGGGCAATGCCATGGCTAACGGAATTAAAAACAGAACGAGACAAGCTTGAATAACCAGCGCCTGCTGCCATCCAAACGACGTAATAAACGACTGACTTAACGGTGAAAACAGAACCTGACCACAGGACCCGGCTGCGGTCCCCAAACCCAACATTAATGATCGTTTTTCTGCACCAACCACCCGCACCATAGCCGCCATTGCCAGTGAAAAAGCCGTGAAAGCGACACCAACACCGGTTAGCAAGCCAGCTGTCAGATAAAGCATGGTGCCTGTTTCTGATACCGACATTCCAAATACACCCATCGCATAAACTAGTGCACCGACGGCAATCACCCTTGTCGGACCAAAGCGATCTGCGATCGCTCCTGCAATAGGCACTCCGATACCCCACATCAGGTTTTGCAGCGCCAATGCCAGCGCAAACGTTTCTCTGCTCCAGCCACGGGTGGTGGTCATCGGGTCGAGAAACAACCCAAATGAAGAGCGAACCCCAAAGCCAAGCAAGGCTACTAAGCACGCAGCAGCGATCACCACGGTAGGCGTGCGCCAGTGGGTTGCACGGATGTTTTCGTTCGTCACGGCCAATTTATATCCTGTGCATGAGTTTCACTAGCGATACTGAGCCAACCCCCGTTCAATGGCAATTAAAAATACCTGAATATTAACCACCTTAACTGCGCTCTATAGCGGCCCGCGCACAGTAAAGAAAATCACATAGAAAAACAGCCAA